>JAJXWJ010000115.1 GCA_021781655.1 Bacillota bacterium
ATACTATAATTGCTGTTAAAATAAAAAATATCATTTGTTTTTTCACTTTTCATCACTCCGTCATTTTGCCATTTTTAAATGTATCAATATTTTATTTTCGGATAAATATAAAATATATTTAGTCAAATGTAACTTTCAGACTTGCATATGTATTGATTGAAAATTTAAGTAAAATTAATGACATAATAGTTATAACTAAAAAAGATTTAAATAACTTTTTCATTAAATCAACTTCCTTTTTTATATTTTACAAAATAATATAATTTATGATAATATATCCTTATGTATAGAAAGGATGTGTCAAGATGGGAATTAATTTAACAGGTAAAATAACTTTTGATGCCAAAGCAAATGCTATATTAGATAATTTACATGTTAGTAAATCTGAATCATTAATCTCAAAATCAGATTATTCAAAAGGAATGGATTTTATCGATACTTTTTTTAGAAGTATTACCTAAAGAAAATAAATGAATTCGTTCAGCTTAGCTTAATCCATCCACGAAAGGTTATTTATCCAAGACTAGATGAAATCCGCATTATGCAATATTTAGGGGCCACTGATTCATTTATTAAATGTCAATTTATCTTTGAAGGAACAATTATTGGATTTTTAGCTTCTGCATCTTCACTTTTATTAATTTATGTTTTATACAATATTTTTTATATTTATGTAATAAATTAACATATTTTATTTGAATGAGTACTCTAGTTTTGTTTATATTCTTATGTAAAATCATACTAAAAATAAAATTAAATGTATTTTAATATTCTTTTTGAGCAATTTTAAGAAAAATGAAGAAAACAGTCCATTCCATGTGTCTAATCTATTCAGATCACTCCACTTTTCTTGGATAAATTAATTTGATAAAAACAGGATAAAACAAAGTGTAAATGAACATTTTATGTATAGCTTGAATGTTTTTAAAATTATAATGGTAGCCATCTTTTCAACAGCTACCAATTTTTCAATAATTAATGATTATTTATTTCCTCATTTAATTTTAATACATCTTCTTTGCTTAATCCTGTTATTTCCACAATAATTGAAATATCTAATCCTTTAATTAAAGCATTTTTGGCAATCTCTTTATTTCTTTCTTCCTTTGCACCTTCGAGCATACTTTTTTCATCAAGTATCTTCTTCATTCTAAGCTCTGCAAGTCTTACAGTTTCTGGATCTCTGCTTAACATATCAAGTACAGTTATTGCTTTTCTGATTGCTGGTTCTCCCATTTCCACCACCTCCATTACCCCTTTTTCTGTTACAACCCTTACATCTAAAATTCCAATTTTATCATCAATTGCCTCTATATCAGATAATTTCGTATCAATATATTCAACATGTTTTATTTCTTCTCTTTCCGTTTTTTCAAGCAAAGCATTTAAAAAGCTTATGAGTATATCCTCATTTTCTGGTGTCCCAAATATCCTTTGAAACACAACATCATTTTTGGGATCAAGAATCATTTTATCGTCATAATTCATTTCCATCTTTTCACCTACTCTTTTAATATTATTTTACTATATTTATTATTGTTATTCTATATTTCATTCTCATATTTTTATTTGCAACTATTTTCTTTTAATTAGTTCTGGCACTAAAACTATATTTTAATTTATATATATGTTCCTTCTTCATTTTCTCCGTCATTTTCATTGTAAAAACCTATACAAATTTGTTCTGTTAGCTGATTATACATCATATCTGCATAATCATATTTTAATACATCTATTTTTTCTTGATTAAATAATGTTAGATCAAAATCTAAATGTTTGAAATCTTCTTTTTCAACTCGATACTTCAAATACATTTTTGAAAATAACCCATCTTGATTTATAATTTCTCCATAAAAACTCAATAACTTTTTCACGCTATATCCTCACTGTTACTTTAATGCTTCTGGGTGAAGAACTTATTTTAGTTATGTAACCTTTCTCTTCTAACTTTGTAATATATCTTGCAACAGATGCAGTAGATTTTAATTTTAATAGTGTAGCTAATTCTCTAACTGTGGGAGAAATAGTATTGTCATCTATACATTTTTCTATTGTATATAGTAATTTTGTTTCTTTGGCTGTTAATTTCATGGCTTTCATCCTTCCTATATAAATTTCATATTATCATTTAATTTACAAGTAAATATATTACATATTATATAGAACATTTGTTCGTACGTCAAGTAAAAAAAAATAGCAATCTTAATGATTACTATTAAAGTAAATAAGTATTATTCTTGTTAATTCCTTAATTAGAATATCTCCAAATATTACACAACTATTTTATTTTTTATACAATTTTACTATTTTTATTTATAAATCTTAATAATATTTAATTCAATTTAACATCGGTACCATTTTGAATAGTATTTGACATCCAATTTGAATCAAAACCATCTACTAGCCATTTACTACTCTTAGTATCATATATTAATTTCATTTCATATGAATTATTAGATGAGCCACCAAAATTACTTGTAAAATTTCCACTTAAATTCATATTTACATAAACTGAATAACTATCAGAACTACTATCATAGTTCAATGACAGACTTGATAAATCAATTGTTGCATCTGTGAAAGAACCAGAATACGTAGTATTAAAGGATTTATCATTATTAATATCATTTGTTGCATTCTGAATAAAATTGCTTGATGCGTTTGAAAGTTTACTTGGATCTAACCCATCATATGCACTAACATATGAATTTATAAATGCTTTTATTGATGGTTTAAGATTATCTAAAAGCGAAGTGTTATTTTTATCATAATCTAATGAATCCATATTATCACTTACTACAACTTCATTTGTAGTCATATTTCCCCAAGGAAACTTCCTTTGCAATTTAACCTTAAAGCTTCCATCAGTAGGTATTGGCATTAGAGCATTAATATTTTTTACAGTTACACCTGTATCTTTACTATTAATAATAATTTCAGAATCATCGAAATTATTATTAATATATAATTTCTTACCATCAAGCGGTAAGTTTACATTATTAGAGTTATAGTCTTCATTACTTAATGTAACATCAACATGTCCTTTTGCTGTTGCATAATCAGTTTTTAATGATGCTGTAAATTCATAAGAACCAGGTAAAAATGGCCCGCATTGTTTTGAATAATTATCGGAACTTGCTGTATATAGTGCCTTATTATTTAATGATACAACAGTATTTTTACTATCAGTTGTAATAGTTACAAAACATGCAGGAAGCTGAAGAACATAATTCGGAAAAAATAAATACTTTTTCCCATTAGAAATCAATTTAAAATCACCAGTTGAAGAACTATTACTATTAGCTTGTGAATTTATTGAACTTAAAATTTCCGATGTATAAGAAGGATTATCTTTTAAGTATTGAATAAATGGTTTTAGTGAATCGTCATTTACTACTAATCTTGGATCTGAGCATGTAACATAATTAGCTAACTCAGAACTATTATAATTTTTAATCGCATCATTTAGTTTACTACAAACAGTAGCTTCACTTGTGTCATAGTTTCCTACTGCCAATAATGCTACAATTACAACAATAACAGCTACAGCAGAAATAAGTATTGTTTTATTTCTTTTATTAATAGTTTTTAATCTTTCGATAAATGATACCGAATTACTCTCTGAAATATTGTTTTCTACTATAGGCAAATTAGTAGCTACTGATGAAGCTATCTGAGAACTTGTCTCACTTTCAATTCCATATGTACTTTCTTGTATAGATACTGTATGCGTATTTGTTTCTGTAAATAATGAATATAAACATATAACTGAATTAAAAATTCCGATAACAGCAATTACATAAAGATATACAGATAAGAAGCCTAAAATTGTTGCTAAAACCAAATAATATATTATTTGTATCCCTGATATAGTCATAGCTTTCCAAATTAATAATGGTGCAACAACAGTTTTACGTAACTTAAAATAAATGAATAAAACTATAAAAATTATAATACTAATTACTATTGCTGCAATTAGTACCCTCTCAAATATAAATGTAAATATTGAATTTCCTATATTTGAACTAAAATTATTATTGTTATTATTACTTTGAAAGAGATTTGCCATTGAGCCCATAACTTCATTATATAAATTTTTAACAAACTGCATAATAAAAAATGCTGGTAATGCTGCAATCAAAAGATGAATACAAACAGAAAATATTATAAGCACCTTATTATTCAATTTATTTACTAACTTTTTAGAACTGGTAACTGGATTTATTAATAATTCAAATATCATAATTTAAGCTCCTCTCTATAATCCCACAAATCCTTTAAATATATTTTGAAAAATACTTGTTAATGCATTTATAATATCTGTATTAATATTTATTTTTCCTATAACAAACATAATGATAATGAGTGAAATTGAACATATAAAGCAAGCCTTATTTGAATATTCTACTGCCATATTGCATAAGTGTTGATAGAAATATACTAAAAAGGTCATTATAGATAAAAAGAAAAATATAATATAAATTTCCAAAGAAAATATCACTAAAATATTTGATAATAATAGCACTGTAATAACAGGTATAAATATAATAGATGTAGCTTTAACTATTGATATGAAATTTTCTTTTGTTTTAAAAAAACTTGTCCTAACAGCATAAGTAATAGTTGCACAAATTAATAATACTAATAAAAATAAAAAAATTCCTAAAATAAAATACTTTAAAATATCTGGAGAATAATTATTTGCAAATTCACTTCCAATATATCCTCCAGAATTAAATAAATGCTTATCAATATAGTTGGCAATAGTTATCGGAAGATATTTTTGATTTAATATATTACTTATTCCTGTTAATAAAGCCAATATGATAATGAGAATAAAACTCCCCTCTTTAGAATTAGTTAATGGATATGATTGTAAAAGTGCATTTGGTGGATCTTTTTTGAAATTTTTTAGAATTGATTTTAAATTGATAATTGCATTATTCATCAATATGTCTCCTTTACAAAAAATTAATATTTTCTATAATTGTACTAAATATTATATTATATTTCAATTATTTATATTGTTTTTCCATAAACAATGTTATCAATGACACAATTATACATAAAATGCTTATAAATAAAAGAACCTATAAATATATAGATTCTTTTATTTATGTAGCTATTAATTAATATTCTTTTTATGTCTAGCCGTTATTATGATTTTGATATCGCCATTTCACTCTCGTCTTGTAGTGTTTTTTGAATGAAGTTTTTTAGCTAAATTGCTTAATCGGTTATTTTCTGAAATTGTTCATATCTGATTCTAAATATTTATTTGCTCTGGTCTTAAATTCGGTGGCATTAACTATCATTTAAAACACCCATTTTGATTAATTAAATTATATTATTAATTTGCTCTAATTCAGAATCAATAAATTTAGTAAACTTTGATTTACACAAACCTGTGGATGTTCCCATAAAAGAGTATAATTATCATAAAGCTCAATTCGATTTTTGATTTGAAAATCATAGCAGATAAGCAGCCAACATTTCTCTACGAAATATTGGCTGCTCTATCCAATTTAAATATACACCGACCTAGGAAATCCATTCCTGCACTTTCCCCTAGTCTGTATTCCCCCAACACCTTTACTACCGGTAATGGTACTTGTTACTGCCTCATGAATGCTTACAGTTTCATTTACATTTGTATAAGCTACCTTTTCACAAATAAATACTGGGTCTAAGCAATGGATGAGCACTCTTTCAGGACTGCTGGAAAAATTAGCACCAGCTCACTATACCAAACTGCGACTTTTAGGAATATTTTTACACCTGTAAAATTCGGCTTATATCAAGAGCTTTTTAAGGAATATCCTGAAAATACTTTAGCTGAAAAGCTTATAAAATTGCGACTTATTCATAATTTAGATAGAAAACATTTTGCTCATTCTTTAGATTTTCATTTTGATACGGTTCAAAAATGGGAAATAGAAAAGGTGATGCCAAAGCCAGAAAACATCAAACTTATAGCTGAATTTTATAATAAATCTTTAGGATATTTTCATGAATACTATGAACTTTACTACAGTGACTATATTAGTAAAGTTAAACTCTGGAAAGATAAAAATAATTATACCTATTCTGATATGATGAGAATTTTGAATATTTCTCATTCGGGATTTGGTAGATTGCTTAATGGTAGGATCGCTTTGTCTTATGAGATGTATTTAAAATTGAAAGAGCTGTTGATATTCTGATTTTAAATAAATAGAGCAAAAGATTTGTAATTGTCAGAGAAAAAATTGAATGTAAAGATAAATAACTTTGGTAGACAGTTTAAAGTGATTAGCTAAATTTAAAGCAAAAACAGTACAATTTTTGAAACTTCATATGGTGAGGTTTGTTTATTGAACCCAAATCCGACCTACAGTCAAAAGATTTCATAGGCCTTATTAAAAATTAAGTTTAAAAAAATTAAATAGCAAGTAATTTTTAATTTTTCAAATTACTTGCCGAATCGAAGCTTAATTAACATAATCTTTTAATAATCCCTTTTATCATATTATTATAATTTTCACATTTATCTAATAAATCATCTAAATCACAAATCAATCCTTTATATTTAATATCAAATTTCTCATTTCTTTCATACATACCCTCAATGCTATATATTAATTTTTGAAAATATACACTTCTCTCACAATAATTATTTTTCATGATATATCTTTTAAATTTTAGATAATTTTCCTTTTGTGTTTTTTCCTTATTTAATGAATATTCATGAAGAAGAAATTTATAACCCAATTTTATCATCTGTAAATTTAGATTAAAATTCATCCCTTCTGAATCAAAATAGTTGTTAAAAATCCAATATTTATACTCTAAGAATTCTGAATTAAGCTTTTCATGTTTGATAATACTAATATTTACAATTCTATCAATTAACGCTAGTGATAATTCGTTAAATTTACTTTTAGATAGAAACTTAGTTGCCACTTCTTCGGCTTGCTCTACAAGAAATTTATTTAATGGATATTCTGCACAATAATTATTTAATAGTACAAATATTATCATTTCTGACCTTTTTTTTAATAAATTTATTAAAACGAAATCTCCATAAACATTATTATCAATGTTAAATACGTTTATTAGTATAGCCCAATTTATTATTAAAACTGAAAGACTATTTAATATGCCAACCTTCAATATTATAGAAATCATTGATATTAAAACCATTAAAAAAGTTGCAAATATTCCACCATATAATATTTTTATATATTTATTATTTAGACTATCCAATTCTAATTTATCAAACAAAATATTATTAATCTGTGGTAGCACACATCCTCCCATTATTAAAGTTCCAAATCTTCTAATCTTTACCCTACTTTCTCTCTGATTTACAATATAAATCAAAGGTCCTGCAACAAACAATTTCAATTTTAACCCCATCATCTTTATTGTAATAAAATGCCCTAGTTCATGTATAATGACAGAAAAATAATATAATATTGCTAATTGAAGTAAAAAACGAAATATTACTAATGCAGAGAATGTACCAACAAAATTCCTCTTATCAAATTTCAAATTTAATACTCCATATATACAAATAATAGACAATATTATATTAATTAATAATTTTTCATTTCTAAAATTTCTTATGATATTATTTTTATATGAATATTGCATTTTTATTCCTCTACCAAAGTCAAAAATATTAATCAGTTTATTTTTTTTGACTTTTTACATA
Source organism: Bacillota bacterium (assembly GCA_021781655.1). Classification (GTDB taxonomy): domain Bacteria; phylum Bacillota; class Clostridia; order Clostridiales; family Clostridiaceae; genus JAJXWJ01. Next base: position 7,697 of record JAJXWJ010000115.1, read on the forward strand.
TTTTATAGAATTATAAACAACATATAGTAAGGCTATTCCCCATAAAATGACATATGCTATAAACATATTGTTACTTCCTTCTTTGAAATTATATTTTATGCTGTTAAAAGAAATTGTCCATATTAAAATAAATATATAAAATTTAATATTTTTTTTTATAATCTTTATCATAGTTTTCCCTCCCTGCTTCAAAATATATGACAGCCACATGCCTTATAAGTTTCTTAAGTTCTAAAAAAATTGTAAAAAATCTATTAATTTAAACACAACACTATATAATTAAGATAAAACGTAACTATTTTATCTTAAATTATATAGTGTCAATTAAGTAGATATTATTCAACAAATTTATGACATTCCATATTTATTGTATATTTTTTAATTTACTGAAAAATATCATTATTACTTTATTCTTTTTAAATGCTTTTATAACGTAAATGTAACAGAGGGAACCCACGAACCGCTAACTAATTTAATTGTTATCCCATGAATTTCAGCATCCCACAAATTACTTGCAATTGTCGAAGCAATCAATGGTACTGCACATTGTAAAGCAGCAACCAATGCCATAGCTACGAATGTACCAGTTCCAGCCGTGCCTAAAAAACATGCTAAACCAATTGAATCTACCACACCTGAAAGTGCGGCTCCTATAGCTGCTGCTGACGCCCCACCTGCTGCTAATCCAACTACTGAAGCTCCTGTTAAGTGAACTGCTGCTGTTCCACCACCATCTACATATTCCATTTCCTCTCTCTCAACATCCAAAAAACTACTAGGTAATTGTAAAGCCATTGTACTCATAAATAAATTCTCCTCTCATTTTACCATTTTATTATTTTTTTGTATATATTAAAAGCAACTTATAGAATTACGAGGTTTATGCGCACTAACCCTTATAAGCTATAATTACTTCCAATAGCTAATTAATCAAATTTAATTCCTATCTGCTCTAAAAAGTATTTCATATATG
>JAJXWJ010000116.1 GCA_021781655.1 Bacillota bacterium
ATTAATTTGTCAAGTGTTTATGCAGAAAAACTAAAAAATATGCATAAATTTTGGAGGGAACAACAAGGATTATTAATAATAAAAAATGAGTAAACTCGGGCTTTTTAGAGTTTCCGAGAGTACTCTTAAATTTTATGGAGGTATAAAACATGGAACAAACAGTTGAAAAAGCAGATTTATGTGAAAAAAAAATCACTATTAAAAAAGGAATAACAGAAAAAGTAGAACCATACTTATATCTTATTCCTTGTATAATTATTTTTCTAGCCTTTACATATTTGCCATTTTTAAAAACTATGTATTTAAGTTTATTTAACACTAACGCAGAAGGAGAAACTAGTTCCTTTGCAGGCTTATCAAATTATATAAATCTTTTCAAATCTCCTACTTTTATAAATAGTATAGAGGTTACTATAAAGTTTGTAATTTTGACTACCGTTCCTTCTATTATATTGGCATTGATAATTGCATTGCTTTGTAATAACAAATTAAAATTTAACGGTATATTCAGCACTATGTATGCTATGCCTATGGCTGTATCCTCTGCATCTGCTTCTATTATATGGTTACTTCTTTTTAATCCAACTATAGGTCTTGTTAATTATGTGTTGGGAAGAAATATACCTTGGTTAGTTAGTCCATTTTGGGGATTAATGGCTGTTTCAATAGTAGCAGTGTGGATGAATATAAGTATAAATTTTATTTTCATAACAGCTGGACTAAAAAATATTCCAAAAGAGTTAATTGAAAGTGCGGCTATTGATGGTGCGAACTATTTAAATACGCTAAAAAACGTGATTTTACCATGTCTTTCCCCAACATTATTTTTCGTCTTAGTAATAAATATAATAAACGGCTTTCAAACCTTTGGACAAATTAATATTATGACCTTAGGTGGTCCTGGTCAAGCTACCAATGTATTAGTTTATTCAATATATAGAGATGCGTTTTTTAATAACAGATTTGGAGCAGCAAGTGCAGAATCAATAATTTTATTTTTAATAATGCTTGTTATAACTTTATTTCAATTTAGATACGAAAAAAATAAAGTATTTTATAGTTAATAAGGAGAGGATATTTTAATGAAAAAGAACACAAATAAATTGATTTTATACATAATAAATATTACATTTGCATTTATAACTATAGTACCTCTTTTATATGCTTTATCTGTTAGTCTGATGTCACCAGATCAAATATTTGCTTATCCACCAAAACTAATTCCAAAGGGTATTTATTTAAATAATTTTATAAATGCATTAAATATAGCTCCAATTATTGGATTCATAATAAATAGCTTTGTTGTTTCAATAGCTGTTACAATTGGACAAATTATAACATCCTCAATGGCAGCCTTTTCCTTTTCGTTTTTTAAGTTTAAAGGCAGAAATATCATCTTTATTGCAATGCTAGCTACAATGATGATACCAGCAGAATCAATTATGATTTCTAATTATTTGACGGTTGGAAGTCTTGGTTGGCTAGACAGTTATCAGGCACTAATAGTTCCTTTTTTAAGCTCAGCCATGGGGATATTTATGATGAGACAGTATTATTTAACTTTGCCAAAGGACTTATATGAGGCTGCTAAAATTGATGGTTGTAACAGTTTCAAATTTTTAATCAAAATCGTATTGCCAATGTCTAGACCAATAATGGGCTCTTTAGGGATATACACTTTTTTAGCTACATGGAATCAATATTTATGGCCGCTTCTAGTAACTAGTAACGATAGTTCAAGAACGGTGCAAATTGGGATTAGTATGCTTCAATTTTCAGAAAATCAGTCTTTTGGAATTATAATGGCAGGTATTGTTATGGTAATACTTCCTTCAATAATAATTTTCATATTAGGTCAAAAACAGCTTATAGAAGGTATGACAACTGGTGCAGTAAAAGGTTAATATTATAAATTTATATATTAAAAACATATTAAAGGAGAGAAAAAAATGAAAAAGAAATTACTATGTTTATTAGCATCAGCATTATTAGTAACAGGTGTCCTGTCTGGCTGCAGCACAACTTCAGCAAATTCTAGCACTAAAAAGCCTATAGAAATTACATTTTGGCATTCAATGGGTGGAAAAAATGGAGCAGCTATAGCGCAAATGGTTAAAGATTTTAATAGCACTCATACCGATGTAAAAGTTAATGCAGAGTATCAAGGAAAATATGATGACGCAATTAATAAATTAAAAAGTGCAAGAAAAGCTAATGGTGGACCAGATGTTATGCAAGTATATGATATAGGTACAAGATTTATGGTAGATAGTAAATGGACTGTACCAATGCAAAATTTCATTGATCAAGATAAATATGATACGTCTCAATTAGAGCCAAATATATTAGGTTATTATACAGTAAACAATAAATTGTATTCTATGCCTTTTAATACTTCCACACCTATATTGTATTATAACAAGGATGCTTTTAAAGCTGCAGGATTAGACCCCAATAAACCTCCTAAAACTTTCGATGAGCTTTTGACGGATGCAAAAGCTTTAACTAAAAAGGATGCTTCAGGAAATGTAACACAATACGGTTTTTCAATGGCTATTTATGGATGGTTTTTCGAACAATTTCTTGTAAAACAGAATGCTGATTATGTAAATAACGGAAATGGAAGAACATCTGCTCCTACAGAAACGGAATTTGATAAAAATGGTGCTGGCTTAAATGTGTTTAATGAATGGAAAAAGCTTGTTGACTCGGGTTATGTAGGTAATTTTGGAAGAAATGAAGATGATACTGAAAATGCATTTATTGCAGGTAAAACAGCAATGTACATAGAATCAACTGCAGACCTATCATCTGATTTAAGTGCTATTGGTGGAAGATTTAATATAGGAACAGCATTTTTGCCATCCTTTGATGGAATAAAAGATGGAGGCGTTTCAATAGGTGGAGCATCCTTATGGGCTATGAATACTGGTAATTCTGCTAAAGAAAAAGCTACATGGGAATTTATTCAGTTTATGGTTTCACCTAAAGAGCAAGCTTATTGGAGTACACAAACAGGATATTTTCCTGTAACAAAGAAAGCTTATAATGAACAAGTTATGAAAGATAATTTAAAAGCAAAACCACAATTTCAAACTGCTATAGACCAATTACATGCTTCACCAAAGACAGCTAAGGGTGCACTTATGTCTGTATTCCCAGAAGCAAGACAAACAGTTGAGGAAAACATAGAAGCTATGCTTCAAAATAAAGAAACTCCAGAACAAGCTGTTCAAAGTGCTGGCAAAAGTATAACTACTGCTATTCAAAATTATAATTCAGCTAATAAGTAATTTTAATTAATAAAAAGGCTGTTCTTAGCTAAATTAAATGTAAAGAACAGCCTTCTTCCAAAAGTTTAGATAGGTTAGGAGAGTTTATATATGAAGAAAAGTTTGAATATTGCACACAGAGGTTTTAGCAGCAAATATCCGGAAAACACAATGCTTGCTTTTAAAAAGGGTGTAGAAGCTGGCTGTGAAGGGATTGAAACAGATTTGCATATGACGAAGGATGGAATAATAGTTATATGTCATGATGAAACAATAAATAGGACTACAAATGGAGAAGGTTATATAAAAGATTATACATATGAAAAGTTGTGCAAATTTGAAGCTGGAATTAAATTTGATAAACAATTTATTGGAGAAAAAATTCCAAGCCTTGATGAATTGCTGGATTATGTAAAAGATAAAGATTTATTAATAAATTTAGAATTAAAAAATGACATTATATTCTACGATGATTTAGAAAAAAAAGTAGTGGATAAAGTATATGAATTCAAATTAGAGAAAAATGTAATATTATCCTCTTTTAATCATTATTCTATGCTTAAAATTAAGCAATATAATCCTGAAATAAAAACTGGATTATTGTATGAAGCAATTTTGTATAAACCTGAGGAGTATATAAAAACATTAAAAGCAGATGCCTTGCATCCTCCTTTTTATTCACTTAAGGATGAGAAAAGGGTAAATGAAATAAAAAATAATGGAATAATGATAAATACTTATAATGTTAAAAAGGAAGAAGATATGAAGAGGCTGATAGAGCTTGAAATAGATGGAATTATAACCGATTATCCTGATAAGCTTTACAAAATAAAAAATTGTTCTACTGACTATAAATGATTTCAAGGAAAGGGATTATATATGGATATTAAAATGATTGTATCAGATTTAGATGGAACTATATTTAATAGTGATGAAGAAGGGTATGAGGTTTCTTTAGAGCTAATAGAACATATAAATGAATTTAAGAAAAAAGGTAAAATATTTACTATAGCTACAGGAAGACCTGAGGAAACTAGTTTAGATGTAATCAAAAAATTAGGAATAAATGTGCCTTATATTGCTTATAATGGAGCTAAAATTATAGATAAAAATGGAGCAGAAATATATTCTGAAACCTTTTCTTTAAAAGGTTGGTTTCCATTTTTGAAAAAATTAGAAAATGAAGGAGCAACCATTATTTTTTACTATAATGGACAAGTTCTTTGCTTAAAACATACAGAAAGAGTTACTATGTATGAGAAAAAAGAGCTTAGGGAATGTAAAGTAGCAGATACTAAGTTGAGAGATAAAGATATAGAAGTAAATAAAATTTTGGTTATAGGTGAGGTTGATAAGTACATAGAACATTGGGAAAGTCTGAAGGAAAAAGTTAAAAACGAATTTAGGTATATGATTTCAGAAGATGATTATTTTGAAATAATTAAAAAGGATGTATCAAAAGGAAAAGCATTAAGAAAATTAAAGAAATATTTAAATATAAAAGATGAGGAAGTTGTTACTATAGGAAATCATTTGAATGATAAGGAACTTATAGAAGAAGGATATATTGGTGTAGCAGTTGCAAATGCTACGGAAGGTTTAAAAACTGTAGCTGATTATATTACAAAAGGAGAATATGAAGAAGGCGTTATTGAAGTGATTAAAAAATTTTAAAAAATAAGAAATGGGATACTGTAAATGAATATTAATAGCAGTCCCATTTTTTATTTGAAATTCATCGACATATTGTTTTAACTGTTCTGAAATTTTATTATTTTCATGTTTAGATCTGTCATAAAAATTGCCATATCTTTAGCAGAAGTTTCTGTACTTTCTTCAAGCCATTGTTGTATTAGCCCAATGACACCGGTTAAAATAAAGGATCTATAAAAATTAACTTTATTTAAAGGTACAGATTCATCAAAAAGAACATTTGTCTCTAAAATTGCCTTTTTAAACTTTTGAATAAAAGCATAATCTCCATCTGGACCTAGAAGGATTTTGCATATTTCAGAATTACTCTCAACGTATTCAAAAATATAAGTATATAAGGCAAGTAAGCTTGAATATCTATCTTTTCCTTTATTGCTTTCATTAAAAATTCTAAGGAATTCTTCAAACATATTTGTCTCGATTCTTTCTACCATATCAAAAATATCTTTATAGTAAAGATAAAAGGTGGACCTGTTTACATCTGCCAAATCGGTAAGCTCTTTAACTGTAATGTCACTTATCTTTTTTTCTGACATTAATTTTGTTAAGCATTGTAGTAAAGCTTTTTTTGTTTTTCTAATACGTCTATCTACTTTTTCTTCATTCATATTATAACCCCTTTTAAATATAGTGTGTAATATACAACATTTGTCGAAAAAATGTGGTTTAATAAACACTTTGTTGAATATTAATGGTTGAAACTATTTATATATATATTTTATAATACACGTAAGTTGATAAAAGGACAAGTGTTGATTTTACAACAAACAAAATAAAAGGAGGAAAATTTTATGCAGCTTAAAAGTATGAAAGCAAACAAGAAATCTATAATGGTAGTTTTATCTGTATTAATTGTTGCAGTATTATTTGTTCCAGTACTTTATTCTATCATCTATCTAGGGAGCATATGGGATGTATATAATAAACTTAATACAGTTCCGGTTGCAGTTGTTAACTTAGATAAGCCTGTGACAAAGGATGGTAAAAATTATTCTTTAGGCCAAGATATAATAAACAATTTAAAAAATAACAAAGATGCTGAATGGAAGTTTGTAAGCTATAATGATGCTATGAGTGGAATAAAATCCGACAAATATTATGCAGTTATAGAAGTTCCAAATAATTTTTCACAAAATATAGCTGATACTCAAGATGGAAAATTTGATAAGCCACAAATAATTTATGTTGCAAATCAAGGTGAAAATTTTATATTTTCAGAAGTTTCTTCAAAAATGGCAACTAGCATAAAAGATCAAGTAGATTCTAGTATTCAAAAAGAAATATCAAAGACCTTAGTGGATAAGTTGTATGATGTTAAAAGTTCTATAAAAACTGCTAGTGATGGAGCAAATAATCTTCAGTCTGGTACAGAAAAACTTACCAGTGGAAGTAATACGTTGCTTAGTGGTACAAGTAGTGCAAAGGATGGTGCTAAACAGCTTTATACAGGGCTTCAAACTATTACTACTGGGGAAACCAATATAGTAAATGGTTATCCTAGTTTAATAAATGGATTGAACTCTTTAAAAAACAGTTTAACGCAACCTAATTCACAAATTCCTCAATTAGTTTCAGGTGCTTCAACTTTAAATACTAATACTGCAGCTATTGCAGAGCAATCAGGAATACTTGATCAATCTGTAAGCAAGGTAACCTCAGGTGTAGAACAATCAGATGCCATACTGCATTCTGAGCTTGTAGCTATTGAAAGTTCAAATTTAAGTGCTGCTGATAAATATAAGCTTGAAGAGGCAATAAATGGTTTGGATCAATTAAGTACTCCAAATGGTCAAAATCCAGCTCCTTTAAATGCTGTAGCAGGTGGTGTTCATAATCTATCAGAAGCTTTAACAAGCCTAAATAGCGGTACTGAAGAAATTTCAAATGGAATTGGAGCTATAGCTACAGGAATAAACAATTCACAAAATCAAGCAGCAAACGGAGTGGGTCAGTTAATTTCAGGAGCATTAGCACTGGAGAGTGGAAGCAATAACGTTCTTGCAGGCTTAAGTACTGTAACTAGTAAAACTGGACAATTAACTGATGGATTAGATAAATTAAATAGTGGTGCAGAAGCTATAAATAGTGGCTTAAAAACTGCAAATGACGGAGCTTCTAAGCTTGATAGTGGACTAAGTTCTGGATATGATAAAATAAATAATAGCCTTAAATTTAGCTCTGTTGATATGTCTAATTTTATTTCTAACCCAGTAACTATAAAGGATAATTCTATAAATGTAGTAAAGCATTATGGTCAAGGCTTAGCACCATATTTTATATCCTTGTCATTATGGATAGGTGCACTTTTTGCAAGTCTAATCCTTTCAGTTACTAAAAAGTTAAAATTATTTAAAGGTAAGATTTTAAATAATTTTGCAATAAGAGTTTTGTTAGGTTCAATATATGTTGCCCTACAGTCTATTATTGTAAGTTTTGCTCTTGTAACCGTGTTAAATATTAGTCCGGTTAATGTAACTGCATTTTATTTATTAAATATACTTGTTGCAGTAACCTTCTTTAATGTTATGTTTGGAGTATCAAATGCTATAGGGCTTGCAGGAGCACCAGTTATGTTTGTATTTTTAATAATTCAACTAGGTTCTTCTGCTGGGACTTTCCCAATACAAACAGCACCACAAATATATAGAGTAATTAATTCTGTGATTCCTATGACATATTCCGTTGATTGTTTAAGAATGACTATATCAGGAATAGATTATAGCTTGCTCCTTGGAGATATAAAAATTTTGGTAGGCTTTACATTAGCTTTCTTAGCTATAGGATTCTTTGTTGGAGAAGCTTTTAAACTTATTAAAAATAGAAAAGTGGAAACAAAAGCAGCAAAAGCAGCTTAAAAAAATAGAACCTGTACAGTTCTTATGAAATTAAAACTGTACAGGTTCTATTTACAATAAACATATGTGTAGGTATAATAATACTATAATTTGTAAAGAATCATATACATGAAAGCAAAAGGGGTAAGAAAATGTCTAATGAAATAAGTCCTTCCAATTTTATAAGAAATATTATTATTGATGATTTAAATACTGGAAAATGTAAACAAGTGATAACTCGTTTCCCTCCTGAACCAAACGGGTATTTGCATATTGGTCATGCTAAATCAATAATATTAAACTCTGCTCTTTCAGAAGAGTTTAAAGGGAAATTTAATCTAAGATTTGACGATACAAACCCAATAAAGGAAGATACAGAGTACGTTGAATCTATAAAAGAAGACGTGAAATGGCTAGGCGGTAATTGGGATGGAATATATTTTGCATCTAATTATTTTGATACAATGTATGAAAAGGCTACTCTTTTAATTAAAAAAGGTTTAGCATATGTTTGTGATTTATCACCTGAAGAAATGAGAGAATATAGAGGAACCTTAACTGAAGGTGGAAAAGATAGTCCATATAGAAATAGAACCATTGAAGAAAATCTTCAGTTGTTTGAAAGCATGAAAAATGGAGAATTTAAAGATGGAGAAAAAGTATTAAGAGCAAAAATAGATATGTCTTCTCCAAATATTAATTTAAGAGATCCTATACTATATAGAATAGCTCATACCGAGCATCATAATACAAAAGATAAATGGTGCATATATCCAATGTATGATTTTGCTCATCCTATTGAAGATGC
>JAJXWJ010000117.1 GCA_021781655.1 Bacillota bacterium
GTTTATATGTTTTATTTAAATTTTCCGTCTCAATAACTGCTTCACCTAAAACAGGAGCATCCTTTATGGCTTCCATACCATCAATCCTTTCTTATTCAAATTTTATTGCCTCTATAATATTAAGCTTCGATGATTTTACCGCTGGAACTATAGATGATACTATAGTTATAATAATTCCTAACAGTATACAGGTTATGAATAGTTGAGGTTCATAGTGCATTCCCATTGGGAAATTTATAGCCTTGAATATGTTTGGAATTATATATGTTGATATAAGTCCTCCTACCATTCCTGAGGTAGCACCAATCAAACCTACCGATATAGCCTCTAAAAATAGCATTTTTATAGTTTGTCCTTTACTCATTCCAACAGATGCAAAAATAGCTAAATATCTTCTTCTCTCTATAAAGCTTATTATAAAATTGTTTAATACCCCAAAAGCACCTATGCACATTGCAACTATAGGAAATACCCTTATTATCGAAAGCATTATACCTATGGACTGTGCATTTTGATCCTGCATTTCTTTCCAAGTTATTATATAAAGCTGCTTTCCTTTAAATAAGTTATTTAACCTTTTGCTTACAGTATTAGGATCTTCACTCGACAGTATAAAAACCGAAGAATACTTACTAACTTTAAAATCTTGTTGTAAATACTTTTCTGGTATTACTGCCATGCTTCCATTGTTCATTAAAGAATTAAAGCTTCCAGTAATTTTATAATTTTCATTCCCTAAAGCTGTTTTTAATGTAATTACATCTCCTATATTTACGTTTAACGCTTTCCTTACGCTTTCATTTAATATTATATTTCTACTGTCATCAAAGTTTTTCAAAACACTGTTTTTATCTTGGTTATAATCTACATTCATAAAATTTTTGAAGCCATCTGCATTATATCCCATAATGTCCATAATAGTAGTGCTTGTTCCATCAACCTTAACATTTCCTTTTTCGTAAGTAGCAAAGGTTTTATATACTCCTTCCGTATTCCTTATCTTCGCTAGTACATTATTGTCTAATTGCCCTCCAGCACTAGTTATATATACATCTGCATTTGATATTTGATATGCTTTAACTAGTTCTATTTGAAAACTATAACTAACCACATTTAACATAAAAAGCGCGGATATTCCAAGCGTTAACAATGATATATTATTCATTATATTTTTATTACTTCTTATATTTTTTGCAGCTAAAATACCTTCATTTTTAAATATAAGCCCTAATAACTTTTCCAATGCTATAGATAAAGCCTTTGTTATATATGGCACTAAAATTATAATTGAGCCTATCCCAAATACCATGCAAATTATATCTACTATTAATGCATTATTTTTAGTCACTACATTAGGAACTACTATTGCTATTAATAGTAAAACTATTCCTAATATAAGCTTCCAAGCTTTTGTTCTTTCAACAGTATCTACAGTATTTAAAACTACATCCTTAAGAGAAAGTCTTGATGCTCTAATAATAGGAATAATGGCACTAAAAAATGAAATTGCAATTGCAAATATTAAGCTTTCTAGAAGCATAGTAAAAGTATAATTTATTGTAATTTCAATACCTCCGCTAGATAAGCTTAATCCCCAACCTGCCAAGCTTACAATTCCTATACCTACAATATCACCTAATATACCTCCAAGTACTCCATATATAATGCTTTCTGCTATTAAAACAAAATCTGTAGTAAATTTTGTAGCACCTATGCTTCTAAAGGTTCCTATTATAGGTAATCTTTCTACTATAATTACTTTAAATACTGTGTATATTATAAACATACTCATAGCTAAAACTATTACTAGCATCGCTAAAAATGCATTAGTAATGGTACCGGTCATACTTTTAATTTGATTTACATCGATAGTTCTTGTAACACTGTAATTTTTATATGTATTTGATAAGTCCTTAATTAAGTTATCAACATCATCTGGATTGCTGCTTTTTAAATATATTGTTGATACTCTTCCATTTTGTTTTAAAATAGAAGAAGCGGTCTCTAAAGGAATTACCCCTTCTATTGAGCCAGATTGCTCTGTTTTAAACAAACCTTCCGATTTTGAAATTCCCACTATTGTATAATATTCATTTATATCATTTATATCTAATTTCAACCTATCTCCAAGCTTAAGATTGTAATCACCTGCTGCTTTTGTACTTATTATTATTTTGTTGCCTGTAAATGGTTTTATAGCTAAACTACTATCAAATTGGATAGGATTCATTTCTTCAAGCTGGTTATAGTCATAACCTAATAATGATACTTGAACTAAATCGCTGTCAGTGTGCTTGTACAATGCTGAAACACTGTTGGTACCTACTATATAATCCAACCTATTGCTAAAGAGCTCAGCTCTATTAGTCGTAAAGTATGGCGATGGAGATTTATCCGTTGGATTAATCATAATTTCTGCACTACCGTAAAAAGCCTTAAATTCATTTATAAATGTATCACTAAAGACATTTGCTATACCATTTGCAGCAAAAAATAGTGCAGTAGACGCCATTATAGAGATTACTACTAAAAATGTTCTAAGTTTCTTTTCACTAATGTTTTTTAATATAAACTTTAAAATTATGCCCATTATTTACCTCCTTAATTTTGTATAGTTTAATATCTAACATCTTTAATTAAATTTTCCACAAGTGTCATACATTGATAGTACACAAATATTGTGCCACTGTCAATACAGTTTCACTAATTCGTTTCCAAATTAGCTTTATTTTTCTAATTATAATTATAAAGGGTAATTGGATATTTTACATTAGAAACAGATTAGAATTTTAGGAAAATATTTTTATAAGCTATTTATAATTTAATATATAATTTGAATTTTAAATATAGATAATGTTCAAATTATACATTTTTTTGTTTCATATGTCGTTTTGAATAAAGCAAAAAAGCTGCCACAATGATTATGGCAACTAGTTTTTTTACTTTATTCTGTTATAAGTATTTTTAATTATTTCATCAGGATAATTTAGATATTTCAAAAGCCTTATTGCATTTCTCGTATTACATATGCCTTTTTTTAATTTATAATCAAACTTTAAGCCTTCATCATCTAAATCTTCACAAAAATAAAACATTTGAAAACTTTCATTAATAATTTCACATAACTCCAAATCATGAGTTGCAACTAAAGCTAATGCTCCATTTTTTTCTATATATTTTAATATTTCTGCAGAGGCATTTACTCTTTCTATAGGGTTTGTCCCTCTAAATATTTCATCTATAATACACAAGGTTGAAACCTTTAAGCAATCTTCTTTAACTATCCTAAGCAGTGCCTCAGCCTCTCTAAAATAATAACTTTTCCCACTCATTATGTTATCTTCTGGACTTATAGAGGTCATTACTTTGAAAAAACTTGCTTTATAATAACTTGCCGCTACAAAATAAAAGCTTTGAGCAAGTATTGCATTCACTCCTATTGTCCTTAAAAAAGTAGATTTTCCAGACATATTTGAGCCCGTTAAGACAATTCCCTTACTATCCATTAAGATATCGTTATCTACTGCATTTTCTACAAGCGGATGAGTAATATTTTTAGCCTCAAAATACCTTTTTTCATAAACAAATTGAGGTGTGCAAAACTGTTTATTACTGCACTTATACGATGCAACTGAAAGAAGAGCATCTATTTCACCTATAATCAAATACAATTCTTTTATTTCAATTAAATATTTTTCAATATGCTTAATAGCGGAGTAAAATTTGTTTTCTTCTATTAAAAAAATATTATACAATATCTCTTCAAATGTATCGGATGTTCCTTCAATCCTTCCAACTCCAGCAGTTTTTCTTATTATTGGAGAAAGTTTTTTGTCTAACTCTTTTAGTTTTTCTTTATATTCCTCTATTTCTTCTTTATCTATTTTGCATATATTTTTTCCCGATACGATTAATGAATTTAAATATCCGATATATGATGTCATGTTTTGTATTTCTTGCTTTGTTTTTAAATGTACTATAGTGTTTATAGCTAAAATTATAGGCACAAAAATTATAAACCCGAAGTTTTTTGTAATAATATATAGCACTACAGCTATAATAGGTAACAGTGGAAGTATCCTATATAGAAGTTTTTTACTCGTATCGATAGTTACGTCTCCCCATAAAAATGATGGCAAGTCATTATCCTTTTTTCTACTCATTTTTAATAATTCTGTACCTACACTATGTCTCAAATCATCATTCTGAATAAAAGCTTCGATAATTTTGTTTCTCCTTATAAGTTCTTTTTCAGTAAAGCAAGGTGTCCTAAGCATATTATATAAAATTTCCTCTCCTGGTGAGGTTATCGTCCTGTCTAAAAGAGAAAATATGCTATCCATAGTCAAGTCACTAAAGGTCTGGTCATCAATATAAAAACTTTCATTTTCTTTAGTTAAATAATCAAATACCTTTCTTATTGTATTAAAATCCCTTTTTCTCTTAACCTCTGTTCCCCAATTACTTATAAATTCACTTTTTAAGCGAGAAAAATATACCTTCCTCTTAATATATGAAACTATAAATAACATTATTATTATTGGAAATATTCCAATAAAATACACTGTGCTTACATATATACCGTTATAAACGAATAATCCACCTAAAATAAGTGCTGCAAATAATATTAAACCGTATATTAATTCTTCCATTATCGTTACCTCTATTAGTTTATTTTGAAAACATCTTACTTTATATATGGCTTATTGTCAACTATATTTACATATACTTTAGTTGACATATTGGATAGATGATAGTAAAATTTCAATATATGCAAATGATTTGCATCTAGATTTTGAGGTGATATTTTGTTTAAAAAAATTATTCTTTCTACTACTATTGTTTCCGTGTTATTTTCACTGTGTGCTTGTTCTTCAAATTCTGTTAATACAACCTCCAGTTCAAAAATCACGGTAGTTGCTTCTTTTAATGCTATGAGCGAATTTGTTAAAGCTATAGGTAAAGATAAGGTGAATGTTGTAACTGTTATTCCAAATGGTACAGACCCTCACGATTTTGAGCCTAAAATTAAAGATTTACAAGACCTTACAGATGCTAAATTATTTGTTTATAACGGCTTAGGTCTAGAAAAATGGGCAAATAGTGCTATTAGCTCTGTAGGTAACAAAAATTTAATTGCTGTAGATGCCTCAAAAGGTTATCCTGCAAATAAAGTTTCTAACAGTGGCGAATATGATCCACATATATGGTTAAGCATTACAGGTGCAGAAGCAGAAGCAAAAAATATTGAAGCTGGCTTAGAAAAGGCTGATCCTTCAAACAAAACCTACTACGAAGCAAATTACACTTCATTTTATAATGAATTAAATGCATTATATAACGAGTATAAACCTAAATTTTCTTCTGTAAAAAACAAAAATTTTGTTACTGGTCATGCTGCCTTTGGATATCTATGCAAAGATTTTAATTTGACACAAGACAGTGTGGAAGATGTTTTTGCAGATGGTGAACCAAGTGCTCAAAAAATGGATGAATTAATCAATACATGCAAAAAAGAAAATATTAAAACGGTTTTCGTAGAAGATATGGTTAGTCCTAAAGTATCTGAAACTTTAGCAAAGGAAGTTGGTGCTTCAGTTAAAAAGATATACACTGAAGAGAGCAAGGAAGACAATTTAGATTACATACAAGCGATGAAAGCTAATTTAAAAGAAATTTATGATAGTATGAAATAATATTACGCACTAACTCTTAAGCTTAAATAGATAAAAAGTGAAACGCATTATATATTAATTGACATTTGACAATGGACAATTGACAATGATGGTGGATTTTCCTACGCTTAGCTACGGAAAATCTAAAAATAATAATTTGTAGTTTTTCTGACTGAAAGGAAGAAAAATGTCCTTCATTGTCAATTCTCAATTATCCATTGTCAATTAAATCTTACTGCGGTTTTCTTTATAACGATTTTTAAAAGTAACTTCCAATGGATATCATTATAGCATCTATTGGAAGTTTGATATTAGCTTGAATCAGACATCAAAAGAAGTTTTTACAGAATGTCCTACGTTTCCCTAGCCAATTACATTGAATCCTCTTTTTGATGGCTGTTTGTTGCTTTTAGAGTATATTTTTCACACAATAAACTGCAAACTTGCTACAGAATTAGTATTATACAGTTACTTATATTATATATTCTATACGTTTTTCTAAATTTCTAGTATCTTTACTTGCTCTGCTAATTCACGTGAACCATTAGCTAAAACAAATCAAATATCAATAACGTAACCATTTGGAGGATAAAACCCTTCCAAAGCGACTTTTTTATAACGTTATCTAAATTATTCATGCAATTATCTACAATCGGAATAAATGTTTTATCTAACCGATTGGCAAATTCATTAATTATCTTTTACAATTTTCAGTTGTTTCATATTTAAATTTGAAATCAAATATAAATCCATCTACTGATTTTGCATCTGAATAAACATTATAGACTTGCCCACTTTCTATAAATGTTATATAAGCATTAATTTTATCTTGCAATAATATCAAATATTGAAGTTCATTTTCCAAGCTAAATGGTCTACAATCATTAAAGCTATTTTATTTTCAGTTTTACTTTTGCCAATACCATCTATTTTATTTTTGTCTAATATCGACATATCCTTCTGTGGAATCTCCCTTTCATTCAACTACTACTTTTCCGCCAGAATCCTGTAATTGTGGGAATCCTTTTTCTTGATTTGAAGTATATGGAGCAGTTTCAGAACTTTTATATTCCTGTATAATAACATTTCATTCTTCGTCAGTTGCAATTGCATCAACACGAATTTTCGTTCCTTCATTTATAACAATTGTTATTTCTCGTTGTGCATTTTCATATTCTTGTGAAAATTGATTGAAACTATCATCTAAAAATGCTTGACCTTGTTCTCTTAACGCTGTCCATTTTTCGCTTGCTTCCTTCCATTTTAATGGGTCTTTAGGTGTTTCACCAGCATTATTTTTTCTTTCACAATAATCTTCATATTTAGATTGTAAATCAGCATCTTTAAATTTACCACTACTATCAAGTAAACCTGACTCTAAATTTTCAGCATTACTAACCCCCTTGAGGCTAAGTCTGTAATAGCATTTTATAGCTGTAAAGCCTATTATTATCAACGTCTAACACTATTTTGTCACTATAAAAAGTAATGAACCAGCCTACTTATTTTTCAGCTAGTTCATTTTGTCCTTTTTCACTGCGTAATTTGAATTATGTTGGCAGTTATCTTATCATCTTTATTAATTTTTCTTAGTTCTCTTAATCTATAATTTAATGCAGCTACTAATAGATTAATTAAGTATCTAGTTATTCTAAGGTTATTAGTAATTGGACATTATTGATTTCATTAATAATATGCTATGTTTTTGTATTATAGTTAAATATCAATATAATATTGATAAATTCCACTTATTCTTGCAAAGAGAATCTATTCTTACTACTTCACTCCAAATTCCATCCTCATTATCTTTACCTTCCCATTCAAAATAATTTTTCATTTTTTTTTCATTTTCTAATAAAGTTTTTCTAAGATTTTCAAGTATTATCTCCCTGTTAATATTAAATGGTGCGTCTCCTCTTTGCTCTCTAATCAATTGAAAATATATTACAGATAAAGCAACATATATATCAAAAGGTTCTCTATTCATCATTTCTAATAATGCATCTTCCAAAATGTCATTTAATTTTAATTCTGGATTTTCCCTATATACTCTGTATAAACCTTTTGGTATAATTCTCGTCCAATCTGTTGGAGCATTAGCATTTACCCAATGTCCCATATCCAATTTATAATTTTCTTTTCCTTCTAGATACTCTATTAGTTCATTTTTTTTAATAGCTTCTAACAATAAGTCTCTCTCCATCTCATTTCTCCTCACCCATAAATCTGATTATTCTAAAGTCATCACTATTAGGTATATTATTAACTACTACCTCTGGTGTACCACCAGAGGTATATCCTCCTGGAATAAAATACTCGTTTGCTCCAGCCTCATTACCTGATGGAATTCTCATGTTGAAGTCACTTGGATTCTTAATATCAATTCTAACAAGTCCCCCACCATCTTGGAAGTGACCTTCTTCAAATCCTAATTTTTCTTCAAAGACAGACAAATCACCATTTGCACTTGACTCTATAGCATCTAAATAACCTTTTGATGTAATAAATAAAGTATTGTCTTCCCTACCTATATTTAATTTACCATCAACAAACATATCATACTGATCACGTGTCATTACATAAGCACCTCCATCTTGAAACTGGGATAAATGCTTATCAATATAGTCTTGACTTAGATATGTCGATGGGTCTGGTCTCTCTCCTTTAGGTATTGACAATATTTTATCAATTGTTTCTTGGTCTAAATCAGGATTACTACCACCCTTTGTAACATCATCAATTTCATTTTCTACCTGTCCTAATTCTTCATATATTATACTAAATTCTTCTTTTACTGTATTCATTATTTCAGGTGCTTCCTCTACTAGTTCTCCTCCCTCTTCTATTACCGATCCTCCCTAACTAGCTACTGGATTCGCATTTGCAATGTCTTCTATACCTGATTCCTTATATAAACTTTCTATATCTCCTTTT
>JAJXWJ010000118.1 GCA_021781655.1 Bacillota bacterium
TACATAACAAAGGAGTTGTTGCAGTAGCTTCAGAAGATAGAATTGTAAGTAAAGAGGATGTAAATAGAGTTTTAGATGCAGCTAAATTAATTTTTGTCCCATCAGATAAGGAAATTATAGGTGTAAAGCCAGAGCAATTCGTTTTAGATGGATCGGATAATATTAAAGACCCCATTGGAATGGATGGATTAAAATTAGAGGTTGATGCTAATGTGTTATTAACAGATACTTCAATTATAAATGGCTTCACTAATTGTTTGAAAGTTGCAGGTTTAAAGCTCGGTAGTTTCTTTTTAAAGCCTGAGTCGATTGTTGAGTCAATTATTGAGGAAAGGGAAAGAGACAAAACCATTGCATTAATAGATGTAGGCTTGGAAACGTCAGAAATTAGTATAATTAGAGAAGGTAGTTTATGTTATACGGCTATTATACCTGTAGGTGGTAAAAATATTTCAAATGATGTTGCTATTGGGCTCAAAGTTTCGTATAATGAGGCAGAAAAGCTAAAACTAAGCCATAGTAATTTGGATTTATATGAAAAAAAACATGAAACAGTTAAAGAGACGATTTCTAATACATTAGATGAAGCTAAGGACTTAGATTTAGTATTTTTAAAAGAAATTATTGAAGCTAGGGTTGAAGAGATATTGTTGCTTATAAAAAAAGAGTTGATTGAAAGTAGTTACTTTGATGAACTTAGTGTTTCATATATAATTGGCGGCGGTATGTCGTTTTTTGATGGAATTAAACTTTTTGCCGAGGATGTTTTAGGTACTAAGGTAAGATTAGGTGTTCTAAACATATCCTTAGAGGTAAATCCAACCTTTTGTGCTTCAGTTAGTATCGTAAATGATTTATATGCAATAGAAAAGCGAAATAGTAGGAATAATGCTTTTTTTGAAAGTAAGGAAATTAATGATTTTTGGGATCAAGGTAATAAGAATGAAAATTTTATTTCAAGGTTTAAAAATTTTTTATCAGAATTTTTCTAATGAGGAGGTAATATTGTGCTAGATTTTGATGTTGATGTTCAACAGTTTGCTCAAATTAAAGTAATAGGTTGTGGTGGTGGTGGAAACAACGCCGTCAATAGAATGATATTAGAAGGATTAAAGAATGTAGAATTTATTGCTGTAAATACAGATAAGCAAGCTTTGGCATTATCTAAGGCTTCACAAAAGATACAAATTGGAGATAAGCTTACAAAAGGACTTGGAGCTGGTGCTAATCCTGAAATAGGTGAGAAAGCAGCCCAAGAAAGCAGAGATGAAATATCAGAAGCTATTAAAGGGGCTGATATGGTTTTCATTACTGCAGGTATGGGTGGCGGAACAGGTACAGGAGCAGCTCCTATAGTTGCAGAAATAGCAAAATCACTAGGAATACTTACAGTAGGCGTAGTTACAAAACCGTTTCCATTTGAAGGAAGAAAAAGAATGATTCATGCTGAAAATGGAATTAAAAATTTGAAAGAACGGGTAGATACTTTGGTTACGATTCCAAATGAAAGATTGCTTGCCATTGTTGATAAAAAGACTACACTTGTAGATTCCTTTAAATATGCAGATGATGTTTTAAGACAAGGTGTACAAGGTATTTCAGATTTAATTACAATACCTGGTCTTGTAAATTTGGACTTTGCAGATGTAAGAACTGTAATGATTGATAAAGGCTTAGCTCATATGGGTGTAGGTTATGGCTCTGGAGATACAAGAGCCGCGGATGCCGCTAAACAAGCAATTTCTAGTCCGCTTCTTGAAACATCAATTAATGGTGCAACTGGTGTTTTGTTAAATGTTACTGGTGGGGAAGATTTAGGACTATTAGAAATTAATGAAGCAGCACAAATTGTTCAAGAAGCAGCAGACCCAGATGCAAACATTATTTTTGGTGCAGTTATTGATGAAGCATTAAAGGATGAAATTAGAATAACTGTAATTGCCACTGGATTTGAAAATGATGCCATCGATACTTTGCCGATTTCTAATGTAAATTTATCTTCTGCTAAGAAAGAAGAAGATATTAAAAATGAAGGCCCAGAATTAAATGTTGGCTTAGTAAATGATGATTTAGATATTCCAGCATTTTTAAGAAGACAACATAAAAAACAGTAAATTAGAAATTATGATAAACAAGAAACTATATTGAAATAGTTTCTTGTTTTTTTGTTGTATTATAATTTAAATTGGCACAATTATAATACAAAAAAATATTTATCTAATATATATTATGACAGAAAATTAAAATGTAAAGTAATATAATATTTAAAAGGAGGTATTTAAATGGTAGTTTATTTAGATGTCTTGCTTTTAGAAAATTTTATAATAAATTTATTTCTTTTAGAAATTACAGTAAAAACTTTAAAAATTAAAACAAAAACATATAAAGTGGTCATTTCTAGCTTATGTGGAAGTTTGTATGTGATAACTGAATTGTATCCATTTTTATATATTTTTACATCTATTTTCTTTAAGCTACTAGTGGCACTGATTATGGTAGTAATGGTGTTGAAGAGGGTGAGTCCTTTAGTTTATATTAAGTCATGGGCAATTTTCATTGTATATTCTATGATATTAGCTGGATTCTGCCAGTTTTTACAGTATAATAACGATAAAAACTTTTCAAGTAATGATAGCATTTTTTCATATAAATTTATAATTTTAGGCCTAATTGTTTTATATTTTTTTGTACAAAGATGTGTAGTATATATAAAAGACAGAAAAAAAGTTTTAACATTTATTTATAATATTAAAATCATTGTAAATAGCCAGGTTTTTTATTTAAAAGCGTTTTTAGACACAGGAAATGAACTTCGAGAACCAGCTTCTAATTTGCCGGTAATTATAGCTGAAAGAAAAATGTTTTCAAATTTATTTATTAAAAGCAATGAAAAATATTATATTCCTTTCAAATTGGTAGATGGTTCAAATGGGTTACTGGAAGGATTTAAGCCTAGCAGCGTAAAATTATATTTTGATAACACGTCAAAAGAATGCGATGTTATTATTGCCTTAACAGATGCTAGGTTAAGTGATGTAAACGATTATAATGCACTTCTATCGAGAGGTATTTTCTAAAAAAAAAGGGGAGATGTTTAAGTGTTTATTATCGTTCTTTTAAACAGATTGCTCAGTAAAATCAAATTTTTTGCTAAAAGAGTATTTTATATTGGTGGAAATGATGCGCTTCCGCCACCACTAACAAAAGAAGAAGAAGAGATATTGGTAAATAAGCTTAACGATAAAGGCTCAAAAGTAAGGTCGATTTTAATAGAAAGGAATTTAAGATTAGTGGTTTATATTGCTAGAAAATTTGAAAATACAGGTTTTGGTGTTGAAGACTTGATTTCTGTAGGAACAATAGGGCTAATTAAAGCAGTAAATACCTTTGATCCAGATAAAAAGATAAAGCTTGCTACATATGCTTCTAGATGTATAGAAAATGAAATTTTGATGTATTTAAGAAGAAATAGCAAAGTAAAATCAGAAATATCTTTTTATGAGCCTCTAAATATAGATTGGGATGGAAATGAATTATTGCTTTCTGATATACTTGGTACAGAAAATGATTGTGTATATAATTTAATTGAAGATGAAGTGGATAAGCAGTTGCTATTAATTGCAATGAAAAAGTTATCTCCTAGAGAAAAAGAAATTGTAGAGCTTAGATATGGATTAAAAGGTATAGGTGAAAAAACTCAAAAGGAAGTTGCAGATCTTCTTGGAATTTCCCAATCGTATATTTCAAGATTAGAAAAAAGGATAATAAAAAGACTTAGGAAAGAAATAAATAAAATGCTGTAGAGTTATGGTAAGTATAAAATCAGCTTTTCGAGGGAATAATGATAATGCTATTATTCGGAAGGGGCTGATAAAATTGTTAATTAACAAAGTTGAAATATGCGGCGTGAATACTTCTAAGTTACCTATTTTAAAGGAAAAGGAGAAGAGATACCTTCTTGAGAGCATGAAAAATGGAGATGGTGAGGCTAGAGAAATATTTATTAGAGGAAATTTAAGGCTAGTTTTAAGTGTTATACAAAGATTTAATAATAGAGGAGAAAATGCAGACGATTTATTTCAAGTTGGCTGCATAGGACTAATAAAGGCTATAGATAATTTTGATTTAAACCAAAATGTGAAATTTTCAACTTATGCTGTTCCGATGATAATTGGTGAAATTAGAAGATATCTTAGAGACAACAACTCAATAAGAGTAAGCAGATCTTTAAGAGATATAGCTTATAGAGCTTTACAAGTTCGAGATAAACTGGCAAGCACTAATAATAAGGAGCCGTCAGTATCACAAATAGCAAAAGAATTAAAAGTACCAAGAGAAGAAGTGATTTTTGCATTGGACGCTATCCAAGATCCAATATCACTTTTTGAACCAATATATCACGATGGAGGAGACGAAATATTTGTCATGGATCAAATTAGTGATGGTAAAGATATAGATAATAATTGGCTCCTAAATATATCAATAAAAGAGGCAATGAAAAAGTTAAATGATAGAGAAAAGATGATTTTAAATATGCGTTTTTTTAATGGAAGAACACAAATGGAAGTTGCAGATGAAATAGGAATATCTCAAGCACAAGTATCTCGGTTAGAAAAAACCGCCCTAAGACACATGAAAAAATATGTAAACTAACTAGGGGTTTGGGCTTTAGCCCATGTTTCCTCATGAACCCAGATTAATCACTCTCAAAAGATGGTGACGAAAAAAATAAAGGATGGATTAATTACTAATATAGGGGATTAATCCATCCTTTGTTTTTCGATTATCAACTAAATATTATATAATAAGTATAAATTTAAAAATATTATTAAATATAAGTATTAGATGTTTTAACCGGAGGTTTTATTTCCGTTTAAAAGGTTTAAAACCCCCGACGTTAGTTGGGTAGCTTTAGTAATCCGTAGGTAATAGATAAATAGAAGAAGTTTGGCATAATAAAATAGGTGATAAAGTTGGTGTATTATAACAAGGTGAGCCATACAGTTCATAAAATAGAATACAATTTAGTATGGGTAACAAAGTATAGATATGAGATATTAAACAAGAAAATGAAATTGAGATTAATAGAATTGATAAAACAAGGTTGCGATGGAAGAAATACAAAAATATTAAAAGGACATGTAGGAAATGATCACATACATATATTGGTATCATATCTGTCAACAATAGCCTTTAAATCTTTTAGGCGTAGCCTGTGAGTTCACTATCTTAGTGAGAAAAATAATACTGAAAAACAGCTTATATCAGCATTATCTCGCCAACATTAATAAAGTATATAAATTTATATAAAACGTCTATCGATACTCAAATCATATTTGGCCAAGTTTTAAATAAACATAATATCATATCTTTTATAATAAATAAAATAGTAAAGTAATTTTTAAGGTGATAAAATGTATTCAATAAATAGTTTAAAAAAAATGGAGGTTGTAGATGTTAAAATTGGATGTAAACTTGGTTTTATAAAAGATCTTGAAATTGAATGCAATAGTTATAAAATAATATCTATTGTAGTTCCATCAGAAAAAGTCAGCTTCTTTTCAAAAAATAATGATATTAAAATACCATGGAAAAATATAATTAGAGTTGGAGTAGATGTAATTTTAGTTAATGTAGATGAATTATTTAATAGTTAAACATTGAAGAAAATTACCTTTAAAGTGTATAATATAACTAATGAAAAACAAATTTAATGAAGGACGTGATAATAATGAAATGTCCATTTTGTGGCTTCGAGGACAGCAAGGTAATCGATTCTAGATCTACCGAAGATAGTATGGCAATTAGAAGAAGAAGAGAATGTTTAGAATGCAATAAAAGATATACAACATATGAAAAAATTGAAGACATTCCTATATTAGTAATAAAAAAAGATTCAAGCAGAGAATATTTTGATAAATCAAAGATTATAAATGGACTGATAAAAGCTTGCCAGAAAAGGCCAGTATCAAGATTACAAATAGAAGATATTGCATCAGAAATAGAAAAAAGAATTAGTAATGATATGCTATCAGAAGTAAATTCGGATTACATAGGTGAAGTTATCATGGAAAAGCTTAAAAAGATAGATGAGGTTTCATATGTACGCTTTGCATCAGTTTATAGACAATTTACAGATATCAATACTTTTATGGATGAGATTTCAAAGTTATTAACTAAAAAAAATTAAATGTTTATAATGAGCTCAAAACTAAAATTATTTTTGTGTTTTGAGTTTTTTCATGTTAAATTAGAGTTAAGAATGCTAAATTTTCAGATTAAATTATTATTTTATGGTAAAATAAAGGAGAAGTATGAAAGATAATTATAATTTTATTAGTTTTAAAGATGAAAATATTGAAATTAATTTTTCTACTGCAAATAACGACATGAACTTTAATTGCAACGTAGTTGAAGGTAGAACAAACATAAATAAAATTAAAAATTGGTTTGGTATTGATGAGATAGCATATTTAAATCAAACTCACAGCGATATTATTTGTGAATATGATAAATCAATCCATGAAGGTGATGCAATCTATACAAATGAAAAAAATATAGCAGTAGGTGTTTTTACGGCAGATTGTGTGCCTATATTAATTTATGATAAACGAAAAGAAGTTGTAGCTGCAGTCCACAGCGGGTGGAAAGGAACATTAAAAAAAATAACATATAAAACAATAAGTAAAATAGTAAATGAATATGGATCAGACCCAAAAGATATTAAAATATATATAGGTCCTCATAATAGAGGATGTTGCTATGAATTTGGAAGGGAAGCCTTAGAAGACTTTAACAATGATGAATTGTATAAAGATTTAAATATATACTCAAAGGGTAAGTTGGATCTTTCAAAGTGTATAGTTGAACAAATATTATTAGCAAAGGTTCCAAAGGAAAATATTATTGATTTACAAATATGTACATTTTGCAGTAAAGAATACAAAATGTTTTCATTCAGAAAAGATAAAGGGAGCAGCAGGCTGTTTTCTTTTATTTATATAAAAAAATAGTTGGAGGATTTATTTTATGGCAGGCGAAAAAATTTTAGTTGTAGATGATGAAGAGCACATTTTAGAATTAATTAAATTTAACTTAGAAAATAATGGATATAAGGTTGTTACAGCAAACAATGGACATGATGCATTGAAGCTGGCAAAAAGTGAAATTCCACAAATGGTACTTTTAGATCTTATGCTGCCAGGAATAGACGGTTATGACGTTTGCAGAGAAATAAGAAAGGATCAAGCGATTTCAACAATGCCTGTAATAATGACCACTGCTAAAGGTGAGGAATTTGATAAAATATTAGGATTAGAATTAGGTGCCGACGATTATATTACAAAACCTTTTTCAGTAAGGGAGTTAGTTGCTAGAGTAAAAGCTGTATTAAGAAGAACTAAAACTCAGTATGAAGAAAAAAACTTTAATTTTGGAGATATCAATATAGATTTTCAAAAGCATGAAGTTATAAAAAACGATAAAAGGATAGATTTGACATTAAAAGAATTTGAACTTTTACAAGTATTAATAAATAATAAGGGAAGAGTAATGACAAGGGATTTTTTATTAGATAAAGTTTGGGGATATGAATATATTGGAGAAACTAGAACTGTAGACGTTCATATTAGACACCTAAGGCAAAAGATAGAAGAAGATGACAAAAATCCAAAATATATAGAAACAATAAGGGGAATTGGTTATAGGTTTAACTTTGAAGGGGCATACTAAATGAAAAGAAAACTTACTTATTTTATCGGCGGTACACTGTTTTTTAATATATTAGTTGTAACTTTAATATTTATTTCAATGGTTAATTATCAGTATGAACAAAATATTAAATATAATCTTAAAGGTATGGCAACAGCAATTAATTCAATTTTAATATCTAATGATAATATAAAATCACAAAAACTTATAGATGATATTTTAAAAAATACAAACACTGGTGTGGTTGTATTAAATAGCAAGGGTAAGGCTGTTTTCCAAAGTACCGATGGCTTGAATACTGATAATAACACTATGAATTCTTTCGAAGTTGAGCAAGCATTAAAAAGTGGAGAAAGTTACACTATAAAATATGATATATATGCTGACAGTAATGTAATGTATTATGTTAATTATAATCATACTTACATAATTGAAACCTTTGAAAAATTAGATATGGCAAGAGATGTACTTTTAAAATACATTAACTATTATTTGCTTATTATATCTATTTCAGCAGTTATCACCATTTGGTTTTCATTTAGACTTTCAAAATTTATTATGAAGCCAATAAAAGAACTAGAATTTGCAACTTCCTTATTATCAAGAGGTGAGCTTCAAAGAAGAGTTAGAATCGAAACCAATGATGAGCTTGGGCATCTTGGAAAGAATTTTAATTATATGGCTGAACAACTACAGATTGCCATTAAAGATTCCTTGATTAAGCAAAGTAGGTTGGAAGCTATTTTGAAAAGTATGGATAGTGGTGTTATAGCTGTAGATAGATCCAATAGAATAATTTTAATAAATCCATATGCAGAAAAGTTATTTGGAATAGATGATTCAATTATCGGAGAAAAACTTATCGATACAATAAGAGATTTTGAACTTGAAAATA
>JAJXWJ010000029.1 GCA_021781655.1 Bacillota bacterium
GCTTTAAGAACAGAACTTGAAGAACATTTAGTAAAGGAAGAAGAGTTCGTATTTCCATTAATAAAACAATATGAGGTAGAAAAAGATTTAGATGTTAAAAACAAAGTGTTAAAATTAATTGACGAATTAGAGCAAGAGCATACAGGAGCAGGAGATATTATAAAGGAGTTAAGAGAAGTGACAGATCACTATAAAACTCCTGCAGATGGGTGCAGAACTTTTGAGGAAACTTATAGAAAGCTAAAAAAAGTTGAAGTGCAATTATTCGAACATATTCACCTTGAAAATAATATTTTATTCAAAAAATTTTAATAATTTTGTTATATAAATTCAACATAAATAAGAGGGCGAACCCCTCTTATTTATGTTATAATAAAAAAAGAAAAAATTGGAGGTGAATATTTATGCATAAATGTAGTTTAGTCGTTAGTTTATCCCCATTAGAAGTTATTGAAAAATTAAAAGAAGAAGAAGGAGCAGAATTCGTTTATGAAGAATTTCATAAAATTGAAAATGGAAAGAATTTTGGAACCTTGATTTTCGAAAAATATTTTATCAGAGTAATGCGCAGCGTATCTTTAGTTGTATTAGTAAATAATATAAGTGGAAAAACTGTTGTTAATACCGTTGCAACTGGCAGTCCAAAGGGATTAATAAGCTTAGACTGGGGAGCTGGAGATAATTTTGCAAAAAGTATTAAAGAAATTTTTACTGGTTATATAGTCGAAGAAATTACTGAAAATATTAAAAGTGGTAAAATTAAAAAATAAGTTGTACCAATTTTGAGGGGGATTCACGAAATGAAGCTTTTCTTTATTTCAGATATTCATGGTTCTTTGTACTTTACAAAAAAGGTATTAGAAATCTTTAAAGAGGAAGAGGCGGATTATTTAGTTATTTTAGGGGATGAATTATATCATGGTGCAAGAAATCCCTTGCCGGAACAATATAATCCTAAAGAAGTAGCTAGTCTTTTAAATGAATTTGCTGATAAAATCATTGCTATTAGGGGTAATTGCGATAGTGAAGTTGATGAAATGGTTTTAAATTTTCCAATGGCAGCAGCATATTCTACAATTTTATATAATAATAAACGTATATTTATAACTCATGGACATATCTACAATGAAAATAATCTTCCAAAGCTTAAAGCTGGAGATGTTTTCGTTTATGGACATACTCATATACCAAAAGCAGAAAAGGTTAATCAAATTTTTATAATAAATCCTGGCTCCATTACTTTTCCAAAAGAAAACAACCCTAATTCATATGGAGTATTACAAAATAATATTTTTGAAATAAGAGATTTAAACGGAATTATATTAAAAAAAATAACTATATAATATTGTAATCTTAAAAGGTTGATGATTAATAAATATAAAACTTATAAAAATGTGTTATAATTTTATATTATTTTTCATATATCTATTATAGAAATATGATTTTAGAAGGATAGCTATTGTGGAATATATGAACTTAATTTACGGAATATTAGGATTAATAATTGGGTTTTTAGTGCCAATAATATACGGTTGGTATAAAGAAAAAATTCCTTTTGTTGAAAATAAACTTGGTGTAAAAAAGTATAATGAATGTAAACAGTTTTTAATAATGTTAGCCCAAATGCATCCTGAAGACTTTGCTGAGGATAAGCTTGCAGATTTATTAGATATTATAGATAACAGGTTTGGAAATCATTTAAGTAAAGTTCAAATAAAAGAAATAATAGATTTTGTTATAAAAACAATTATTATTGATATTAGCAAGGGAAGTATAAAGTAAAGAAGAGAGCATCTGCTCTCTTCTTTACTTTATAATAAATAACAGTAGTTTTACTAAAACAAATTGAAATATAGGAAATTATATTATAAAATTTAGTAATAATAGTTAAGAGAAGAGAAAGCAGGGGGTTTTATGAATTTTGATGATTTTGCTAACAATTGGGATACTGAAAGAAGGACAAAGCGTGCAAAAATAATTGCAGATGAAATTGCTGTGACTGTAAATGCAAAGGAAAATAGCTCTGCAATGGAATTTGGCAGTGGCACAGGCTTAATAAGCTTTAATCTTAAAGATAATTTTTCGCATATAACTTTGATTGATATATCAAAATTTATGATTGATAATTTAGACTTTAAAATCGAAAATAACAAAATTAATAATATGGTTACAAGACAAATCGATATAATTGAAAATGACATTGATGAAAAGTTTGATGTAATCTACAGCTCAATGGCACTTCATCATATTAAAGATACAAATGAAATATTAGGTAAGTTTTATAAATTATTAAATTCTGAAGGCTATTTGTGTATAGTTGATTTAGATGAAGAAGATGGAAGTTTTCATAAAAATGATGAAGATTTTGATGGACATAATGGCTTTAATCAGGAAGAATTAAAGCAAATGCTAATAAATATAGGATTTAGAGATGTAGAAGCTCATACATTTTTTAAGGATAAAAAGATTATTGATGGAGAGGAAATCGAATATTCGCTATTTATATTAAAAGCTGAAAAGTAACAAATAAGATTTACAATATGTGTAAACTAAAAGATGGGTGGGGTATATATGGAAAGATATTTTATAAAGGTTGTTGGAAGGGTTCAAGGTGTAGGCTTTAGATATAATACTTTATTTGTAGCAAAAACTTTTGGTGTAACAGGTTGGGTAAAAAACTGTAATGATGGCAGCGTGGACATAGAAGTACAAGGAGAAGAAAACTCAGTTCAAAAATTTATTTCAAAGATAAAACAAGGCGGAAATCCGGTAGTAAAGGTAACTGATACAAAAATAGTTAAAATTGAATGCGTTGAAGGTGAAAGAACCTTTAAGGTAAATTATTAATTTGATGGAATTGTTAAATTGTACCCATACATTTGAATAAGTTATAGTTTGTTATTTATAATAAAAATAATAAAGCGCTTATAAAAATAATTAATCTTAGATCTAAGTAAATTTAAAATACTTAGGAGGCAAATTAAATGGGAAAATACGAAGTTAACAAAAATCTAGCTCAAATGTTAAAGGGTGGAGTTATAATGGATGTTGTAAATAAAGAGCAAGCAATAATTGCTGAAAAAGCAGGTGCATGCGCTGTTATGGCATTAGAAAGAGTACCATCTGATATTAGAAAACAAGGTGGGGTAGCTAGAATGTCTGACCCGAAAATGATTAAAGGAATAATAGAAGCAGTATCTATTCCAGTAATGGCTAAAGTAAGAATTGGTCATTTTGTTGAAGCTCAAATACTTGAACATTTAGGTGTGGATTTTATAGATGAAAGTGAAGTTTTAACACCAGCAGATGAAGCTTATCACATTAATAAGTGGGATTTTAAGGTGCCATACGTTTGCGGTGCAAGAAATTTAGGAGAAGCACTTAGACGTATTGGTGAAGGTGCTGCCATGATTAGAACAAAAGGAGAAGCAGGTACAGGAAATGTAGTAGAAGCAGTTAGGCACATGAGAACAATAACAGATGATATTAGAAAAGTCATAAATGCTCCAAAGGAAGAATTAATGACCATTGCAAGAGATTTTGCTGCACCGTATGATCTTATAGAGTATGTGCATGAAAATGGAAAGCTTCCAGTTGTAAATTTTTCAGCCGGCGGAATAGCAACCCCTGCAGATGCAGCACTCATGATGCAGCTTGGTGCAGAAGGAGTTTTTGTGGGCTCTGGTATATTTAAATCTGAGAATCCAGAAAAGAGAGCAAAAGCTATCGTGCTTGCAACAACTTATTATAATGACCCTAAAGTTTTAGCAGAAGTTTCAGAAGATTTAGGTGAAACAATGACTAGCCTCGAATTAAGTGATTTAAAAGATAGATATTCAGAAAGAGGCTGGTAAAATGAAAATCGGTGTATTATCTCTTCAAGGTGGAGTGATTGAACATTTGAACCACCTTGAAGCTATTGGACATGAGGCTGTAGAGATAAAAAAAGCTTCAGATTTAGTTAATATAGACGGGATTATAATTCCTGGAGGTGAAAGTACTACTATTGGCAAGCTGCTTTTTGATACTGGGCTATTTAATCCTTTAAAGGAAAAAATACAAGAAGGAATGCCAGCTTGGGGTACTTGTGCAGGTATGATTTTGCTTTCAAATAAAATTGAAGATTGCGATTATAATTATTTAGGATGTATAGATATTACTGTAAAAAGAAATGCTTATGGAAGGCAACTAGATAGTTTTGAAACAGAAGCGTCCATTCCAAAAGTATCAGATTGCAAAATACCTTTAGTATTTATTAGAGCTCCGTATATAACCGCTCTAGGTGAAGGTGTTGAAAATTTATGTGAAGTTGATGGAAAGATAGTTGCAGCAAAAAAAGATAATATACTCGTTACTGCTTTTCATCCAGAACTTACAAAAAATCTAGACTTCCACAAATATTTTACCTCCTTAATTATAAAAAAAAATAAAATTAATTAAAAAAAATCAAAAAAGGTATTGCAATGTTAAAAATAATGTAATATAATGAAAACGTAATCAAGTGAGAGACATTAAATTAGGCAGTTCTCAGGAGGTTAAGTATTATATCTAGCGTGTTACTGATTAGATCAGGCATGAGCATAGGTAAATAAAATAATTTAATATTTGTTTTAGATTCAAGGTTTTGTGCAATATTTTGCTATTATAATTTTCGTTATGATATTTTTTGCCGCACGGATTCCGTGGATAACTTTAGACAAATATTAGGTGCTTTTTATTTCCATATGTTCATGCCTTTTGTTGTTTTTAATATGCTGAAGATCTAGGAGGATTATATTTATGAAAAATGCCTTCGGTAAAGCACAGAAAATCGGTAGAGCATTAATGCTACCAGTTGCTATATTACCGGCCGCAGGTATATTGCTTGCTTTTGGAACAATGTTTCAAGAAGACAGTTTCCTAAAGTATGCACCAGCTTTTAAAGTTCATTGGTTTCAAACTATAGCTATGGTTATGAGCAATGCAGGTAATGCTGTATTTAATAACTTAGCAATCTTGTTTGCAATCGGTGTTGCAGTTGGGCTAGCAGAAGGTGAAGGGGTTGCAGGTCTTGCAGCATTGGTTGGTTTCTTAATAATGAATGAAACAGTAGGTACATTATTAGGTATAACTAATGGCAATATAGATGGAAGTAAATATGTCCAGGTTCTAGGTATAAATACACTTCAAATGGGTGTTTTCGGCGGTATAGTAATGGGTGTAGTTGCAGCATTACTATATAATAAGTTTCATGCTATAGAACTTCCTTCGTATCTTGGTTTTTTTCAAGGAAAGAGATTTGTTCCTATTATAACAGCACTAACTTCAATATTAGTCGGAGCAGTAATGTGTGTGATTTGGCCGCCGCTTGGCAAGGCTATAAATTATTTTTCATTGCACATGGTTGATGCTGACCCAACATTAGCAGCTTTTGTTTTCGGTGTTGTTGAAAGAGCTCTGGTTCCATTTGGATTACATCACATTTGGTACAACCCTTTCTGGTATATGTTCGGAAGTTATACTACAAAAGCCGGGCAAGTTGTTCATGGTGATAACTTGATTTTCTTTGCTCAGATGAAAGACGGCGTTCCTTTTACAGCAGGAACCTTTATGACTGGAAAGTTTCCATTCATGATGTTTGGTCTTCCAGCAGCAGCACTTGCAATTTATCATGAAGCAAAACCAGAAAAAAAGCCAATTATAGCTGGCATTATGGCTTCAGCAGCATTAACATCTTTTTTAACAGGTATTACAGAACCAATTGAATTTTCATTTTTATTTGTTGCACCAGTATTGTATGGAATACATTGTATATTTGCAGGATTGTCTTTTGCAATAATGCAGTTGTTAAATGTAAAAATTGGTATGACATTTTCTGGTGGACTTATAGATTTTGTACTGTTTGGGGTTTTACAAAACAGAACAGCATGGTGGCTTGTAATCCCGGTTGGACTTTGTTTCTCTGCAATTTACTACTTTGGATTTAGGTTTGCAATAAGAACCTTTGACTTAAAGACACCAGGTAGAGAAGATGATGACTTAGAGTTTCAAAACTTTAAAGGTGCAGAACTGGCATATGGTGTTTTAAAGGCTTTAGGTGGAAATGAAAATATAACAGCTTTAGATGCTTGCATTACTCGCTTAAGAGTTTCTGTAAAAAATATAGGAAATATTGATGAACATAAGCTTAAGAGCTTAGGGGCATCAGGCGTTATGGTGATTGGTAATAGTTTACAGGCTATTTTTGGACCAAAATCTGACAATTTGAAAACTCAGATGAGAGACATAATGGCTGGAAAAAAACCTACCATTATCAAATATAAAGAAGATTCTTTGTCTTCTAATAAAGAAAGTGGTAACGCAGGTATTGTAGCACCAATGGATGGAAGATTAATTAGTATAACAGATGTTCCAGATATAGTTTTTTCTAAAAAATTAATGGGTGATGGTTTTGCAATAGAACCTCATAATGGTGAAATTGTTTCTCCTATTGATGGATTAGTTACAACGGTATTTCCTACGAAGCATGCTGTTGCTATTACTGGAGACAATGGGCTTGAAGTATTGATTCATTTTGGAATCGATACGGTAAAGTTAAAAGGTGAGGGATTAACCGTTTTAGTTACTAAGGATTCAAAGGTTAAAAAAGGTCAGCCAATATTGAAAGCTGACATAGATGCAATAAAAGATAAAGTTCCTTCGTTGATTACTCCAATAATTTTCACAAATTTATCAGAAGGACGAAGTGTTTCCATTAAAGCAGGTAAAAAGATAAAACGAGGTCAAAAAAATATTATTGAAATAATATAACTTTAAATAAATTGAATATTACAAATATTAATTTTGGTTACAGGTTTCTTTTAGAACTTATATATATATTTTTCTGTAACAAATAAAAAATAGGAGGTATAAAAATGGTAGGAATTATTCTTGCTAGTCACGGAGACTTTGCTAAAGGCATTTTGCAATCTGGTACTATGATTTTTGGAGAACAAGAAAACGTAAAAGCAGTTACGCTTATGCCTAGTGAAGGACCTAATGATGTTAAAGCAAAAATGAAAGATGCAATCGCATCCTTTGACAATCAAGATGAGGTTTTAATCTTAGTAGATCTTTGGGGCGGTACACCATTCAATCAAGCAAACAGTCTATTTGAAGAACACAAAGATAAGTGGGCAATAGTAGCTGGGTTGAATTTACCAATGTTAATTGAAGCTTTTGGTTCTCGTCTTTCAATGGAATCAGCACAAGAGATTGCTGCTAGTATTTTAAATTCAGCTAAAGAAGGAGTTAAAGTTAGACCTGAGAAATTAGAACCAGTTGCTACAGCTGTAACAAATGGAGCTAATAATAGAAGTGCTGGTGCACCAGGATCCTTCGAATATGTTTTAGCTAGAATCGACTCTCGTTTACTTCATGGTCAAGTAGCAACTGCTTGGACAAAAGCTATGAATCCAACAAGGATTATTGTTGTTTCAGATGATGTTTCAAGAGATGAGCTTCGTAGAAATTTAATTACACAGGCTGCACCTCCAGGAGTTAAAGCTCATGTTGTTCCAGTTGATCATATGATTAAATTGGCAAAAGATAAAGACCATTTTGGTGGACAACGTGCAATGCTTCTTTTTGAAAATCCACAAGATGTACTTAGAGCAGTAGAAGGTGGAATTCCACTTAAAACAGTAAATGTTGGTTCTATGGCACACTCTAAAGGTAAAGTACAACCAAACAAAGTACTTGCTTTCGATCAAAATGATATTGATACTTTTAACAAACTTAAAAAAGCTGGACTTAATTTTGACGTTCGTAAAGTTCCAAATGATTCAAAAGGAAATATGGATGAAATTTTAAAGAAAGCACAAGAAGAATTGAAGAAGTAAAATAATCGAAATAATCGAAATAATCAAAATAGTTAGAAAAAAAAGGAGGAGAAATAATCGTGACTCTTAATATAATTCAAATAATATTAGTAATTATTGTTGCGTTTTTAGCTGGTATGGAAGGTATACTAGATGAGTTTGAATTTCATCAACCAGTTGTTGCTTGTACATTAATAGGCTTGGTTACAGGTAATTTAGTACCTTGTCTAATTTTAGGTGGTACTCTTCAAATGATAGCCTTAGGTTGGGCAAATATCGGTGCTGCCGTAGCACCTGATGCAGCACTTGCATCTGTTGCATCTGCAATTATTTTAGTTCTTAGTGGACAGGGAAAAGCTGGAGTTGCTTCAGCTATGGCTATAGCTATTCCTCTAGCAGTTGCTGGTCTTTTATTAACAATTATTTGTCGTACTATAGCTACAGCATTCGTTCATTTCATGGATGCAGCAGCAAAAGATGGAAATATAGGCTTAGTTGAATTTTGGCAAATTGCTGCAATTTGTTTACAAGGTATACGTATAGCAATTCCAGCTGCTATGATTTTAGCAATCGGAGCTGGTCCAATCCATACACTTCTTAGCGAAATGCCTTCTTGGTTAACAGATGGACTTGCAATTGGTGGTGGAATGGTTGTTGCTGTTGGTTATGCAATGGTAATAAACATGATGGCTACAAGAGAAGTATGGCCATTCTTTGCAATAGGTTTTGTGTTAGCAACTGTTACACAAATTACTCTTATAGGTTTAGGTGCAATTGGAGTAGCTTTAGCTCTTCTTTACTTAGCACTTAGCAAACAAGGTGGCTCAGGTAATGGTGGAGGCACAAACACTGGTGATCCATTAGGCAACCTAATAGATAGTTACTAAGAAAGGAGAGAAGACGAAGATGGCAAATGAAATAAAATTAACTAAAAAAGATCGTATGGCTGTATGGTTCCGTTCCTTTTATCTTCAAGGTTCTTGGAACTATGAAAGAATGCAAAATGGTGGTTGGGCTTTCGCAATGATTCCAGCAATCAAAAAATTATATAAAACTAAAGAAGAAAGAGTTGCTGCTTTAGAGCGTCACTTAGAATTCT
This sequence comes from Bacillota bacterium, assembly GCA_021781655.1. Lineage (GTDB taxonomy): Bacteria > Bacillota > Clostridia > Clostridiales > Clostridiaceae > JAJXWJ01. The sequence goes on from JAJXWJ010000029.1 coordinate 8,938, forward strand.
TTAATACTCATCCATATGTAGCTTCACCAGTTGTAGGTGTTACTTTAGCTCTTGAAGAAGAACGTGCAAATGGAGCACCAATCGACGATGTAACTATTCAAGGTGTTAAAATTGGTATGATGGGACCTTTAGCAGGTGTTGGTGACCCAGTTTTCTGGTTTACTGTAAGACCGATTTTAGGAGCTTTAGCAGGTTCTATGGCAATGGCAGGAAACATTCTTGGACCAATAATATTCTTCTTTGCTTGGAATATTATTCGTATGAGTTTTATGTGGTATACACAAGAATTTGGATACAAAACAGGTTCTCGTATTTCTGAAGATTTAACTGGTGGCTTAATTCAAGACATCACAAAAGGAGCTTCTATACTTGGTATGTTCATCCTAGGAGCTTTAGTTAACAGATGGGTATCAGTTAAGTTTGCACCTACAGTATCATCAGTTAAGTTAAGCAATGGAGCTTTCATTGATTGGAGCAAGCTTCCTTCTGGAGCAGCTGGCATTCAACAAGCCCTATTACAACAAGCAGGTGGTTTGTCATTAACAGATCATAAGGTTACAACTCTTCAAAACAATTTGGATTCATTAATTCCTGGACTTTCTGGATTATTAATAACATTTATTTGTATGTGGTTGTTAAAAAAGAAAGTTTCACCAATTATAATAATTCTTGGATTGTTCGCAGTTGGTATAGTTTTCCACTTGATCGGTTTAATGTAACAATTTTATTAGCCTAGGCTTCTTAGCCTGGGCTTTTGTTAACATTACCTTTAAAATACTTGATTGAAAGTTATAAAAAATGTATAATGAAAACAATTTGTAAGCAGAAAAGAGGTGGTTGAATGGTTGAATCACTAAATACAAAGGTAGATCTAGCAATAGATGCTACAGCTTTTATGGGTTTGCCAGAATACGGTAAAGTTATGATTGGAGATAAAGGTTTTGAGTTTTATAATTCTCGTGATACCCACAAATATATTCAAATACCATGGGAAGAAGTTGACTATGTAATTGCATCTATAATGTTTAAGGGAAAATTGATTCCAAGATATGCAATCAAAACGAAAAAAAATGGAACTTACACTTTTTCTTCAAAAGATCCTAAGAAAGTATTACGTGTCATTAGAGATTATGTTGATCCAGCTCGTATGGTTCAATCATTAAGTTTTTTTGATGTAATTAAACGTATATTTACATCTAGATTTAAAAAAAAGTAATAATAAGTTTGTATTAATATGAAAAGTCAAAGGGGTTGTCGTAAAAGAAAGAAAGTGCGACATCCCTTTGATTTTTCATATGTTAAATTGCTTTGAAATAGAGGGCAAAGGGTGAGTAATTGACACAAGTAATATTTGGAATTATAATTTTAAGAGTAGTTTTTAAAAAAGGATAAAGATAATAAAGGAGACTGATTAGTTTGGACAATAATGAAAGCCAAATTTATGATGTAATGTCACTTACATCATTAGAAAAATTAGAACCAGTTAGAGTTAGACCGGGAATGTATATTGGTTCAACAGGAAGTAAGGGCTTACATCATTGCATATGGGAAATTTTAGACAATGCTATAGATGAAATAACAAATGGTTATGGAAAAAAAGCGGTTATAATTTTAAATAGAGATAAAAGTGTTACGATTTCGGATGATGGAAGAGGTATTCCTACAGGGATGCACCCAGTAAAAAAGAAGTCTGGAGTTGAAATGGTTTATACAGAACTTCATACGGGTGGAAAGTTTGACAATAAAAATTATAAAACCTCTGGAGGACTTCATGGTGTAGGAGCTGCAGTTGTAAATGCATTATCTGAATGGCTGGAAGTGGAGGTTAAGCAAGGAGGCAAAATTTACAAACAGAGATTTGAATATGCTTTTGATAAAGCTTTAAATAAATATATGCCAGGAACACCTGTCACAAAGCTTGACATAGTAGGAAAAACTGATGAAACTGGTAGTAAGGTAACCTTTAAGCCAGATAAAGAAATTTTCAACTCAATAGACTTTAAATTTGATATTATAGACGAAAGATTGCAAGAGATAGCTTTCCAAAACAAAGGAATGTATTTAGAACTTATAGATAATAGAGGTGACGAGCCTGTAATTAAAACTTATCATTCTGAGCGAGGACTGTTGGATTTTATTGATTATTTAAATGAAAGTAAAACAGTATTACATAAAGAGCCTATTATATTTGAAGGAGAAAAAGAAATAAACGGCATATATCTTTCAGCAGAGGTTTGTATTCAGTTTACAGATTCAACTACTGAATACATTGCTAGCTATGTAAATAATATTCCAACTACTGAGGCTGGAACTCATGAAACAGGCTTTAAAACTGGAATGACAAGGGCTTTTAAGGAATGGGGCAAAAAGCTTAATTTAACTAAGGACAAAGAAAAGGAATTTGAAGGTGATGACCTTAGAGAAGGTATGACAGCAATAATAAAAATTAAGCTTTCTAATCCAATTTTTGAAGGACAGACGAAAACAAAGCTTGGTAACAATGAAGCTCATACTATGATGAATGAACTTGTTTATTTAAGAGCATCAGAATGGATAGAAGATAACAAAGATTTAGCTACAATATTGATAAATAATGCAATTCAAGCATCCTTAAGAAAAGAAAAGATTAAAAAACTAAATGAGGCAGAAAAAAAGAAAGTTGGAAAAGGTACAGCACCTCTTGCTGGTAAAATTGCCGTTTGTACCTTAAAGGATTCAGCCTTTACTGAATTCATAATAGTGGAAGGAGACTCAGCAGGAGGTAGTGCAAAGCAGGCACGAGACAGGAGATTTCAAACTATTATGCCTTCAAAGGGTAAGATAATGAATACAGAAAAGCAAAAGATGGAAAATGTAATAGGTAGTGAAGAATTAAAAATTTTCACTTCGGCTATTGGTACTGGAGTTTTAGCTAATTATCGTGAAGAAGATTTGAAATACAATAAAATAATAATAATGAGCGATGCAGATGTGGATGGTTATCATATAAGAACCCTTTGGATGACCTATATTTACAGATATATGAGACAGCTGATTTTAGATGGTCATTTATACATTGCCCTTCCGCCCTTATATAAAGTCTATAAGGCAGGTAAAAATGGAGAAGTAGTAAAATATGCGTATTCAGATGATGAACTTTCTTCTACTAAAAAAGAGGTGGGAAAAGGAGCACTTATTCAAAGATATAAAGGTCTTGGAGAGATGAACGCTGACCAACTTTGGGAAACAACCTTAAATCCTGCTACGAGAACCCTTCAAAAAGTGACTATAGAAGACGCTTCTAAAGCTGAAAAAATGGTATCACTTTTAATGGGTGACGTTGTAGAGCCTAGAAAAAATTACATGTATAAGTATGCTCAGTTTTAGCAGGTAGAAGAGAATAGAAATAAAGGAGGAAGTAAAGTTGGGAAAAAAAATTGATATCCCAGTGGATAATAATATAATTGAAGTGCCACTTGAAGAAGCTATGCCAGACAATTATTTACCATATGCTGTTGAAGTGTCTAAAGACAGAGCACTTCCTGATGTTCGCGATGGCTTAAAGCCTGTTCACAGAAGAATATTATATGGAGCACACATATTAAAGGCGTATCCTGATAAGCCCTATTATAAATCTGCAAGAATAGTAGGAGATATTTTGGGTAGGTATCATCCACATGGAGATACTTCTGTATATGATGCTATGGTTATACTAGCTCAAGATTTTACAACTAGGTATCCGTTAATTGATGGACATGGAAACTGGGGAAGTCAAGATGGTGATAGCGCTGCAGCCATGCGTTATACTGAAGCTAGACTTACACCTATTGCAATGGAAATGCTAAAGGATATTGATAAAGATGTAGTTAATATGGTAGAAAATTATTCTGCCTCAGAGCTGGAGCCAGAGGTGCTTCCAGCAAAATATCCTAATCTTCTTGTAAATGGTGCCTTTGGAATTGCCGTAGGTCTTGCTACTAATATTCCACCACATAACTTAAGAGAAGTTGTGGATGCCACACTTTTATATATAGATAATAATGAGGTTACTACTAAGGATTTAATGGAATATGTAAAGGCACCAGACCTTCCTACAGGAGGTATTATAATAGGTAAGGATTCCTTATATAATGCTTATGAAACAGGAGAAGGAAAAGTTACCCTTAGATCGAAGACAAAAATTGAACTTTTGGAAAGCGGAAGGCTCGGCATTGTAATAACAGAATTTCCTTATAGGAGAAATAAGGCTAAAATACTAGAAACTATATCTATTATGACTGGGGACAAAAAGCATCAAAAAGCGCTAGAGAGCATAATAGACATTAGGGATGAATCTGATAGAACCGGTACTAGGGCAGTAATTGAATTTAAAAAATCCGTTGACATAGAGGCAGCAGAAAAGGTTTTAAAGTACTTATTTATGAAAACAGAGCTTCAAGTAAATATAAGCTTTAACATGGTTGCCTTAGCCTCTGGGAAACCTATGACAATGGGACTTAAAACTATACTTATGCATTATGTAAATCATCGTAAAGAAGTTATAACAAGACGTACAAAAAAGGAACTTGAGATAGCAGAAAAAAGATTTCATATAGTAGAAGGCTTTATAAAAGCTGTAGATATAATCGACAAAATAATAGCAACAATTAGAGCATCTAAGTCTAAAAAAGATTCTATAGAAAATCTCGTTAAAGAATATGCCTTTACAGAAATTCAAGCAGAAGCAATAGTGGAGCTTATGCTTTATAGACTAACAGGTCTAGAAATTAAAACATTTTTAAAAGAATATAAGGAACTTGAAAAGTTGATAAAATATCTTAAAAATATTTTAGAAAATGAAAAAGAACTGTTAAAGGTTATAAAAAAAGAATTAAAAGAAGTTAGAGATACTTATGGAGATGACAGAAGAACAGAAATTATAGAAGATGATAGTCAAGGAAAAATAGATTTAGAAGAGCTAATAATAGTTGAAGATACAATAATAACTATGTCAAATGAAGGGTTTATAAAAAGAGTTCCACAAAAATCATATGAGCGGTTTAATTACAAGGTAGAAGATATTGAATATAGAGAAGGAGACTTTAATAAATTCCTGTTAAACTCAAATACTAAGCATATATTAATGTTTTTCACAAACCTTGGTAACATGTATCAGTTAAGAAGTGACATAATTAAAGAATTCAAATGGAAGGAAAAAGGAGAAAGGTTGGATTCTTTAATAAAAGGTTTGGACTTTGCATCTGAACAAATTATAAATGTATTTTCTATTGAAAATACAACCATGCAAAAAGATTTTCAGTTATTTACTAGCAAGGGAAACATTAAAAAGACAGCGCTAGATAAATTTAATTCAAGTTATTCTAAAATAATGGCTTTGAAATTAAGAAATGGAGAAACCTTGGTAGATGTACAGCTCTTTGACAGAGAGAAGGCTGAAAGCTTTATAAAGGTTAATACAGAAATTGGACTGTGCTTTACTATTGAAGAGCCAAAGCTGGAGGCTGTTGAAAGGAATATTTTGGGCATAAGCTTATTTAACTTAAGTGAAAAAGATAATGTTACAAATATTGAATATATAAATAATTATGAATTTGAACATTTTAAAATAAATGTAACTGAAAATGGAATTATAAAGCTTTCAAAGTATAGCAAATTAAATTCTAAAACATCTCAGTGCAGTACAGATTCAAAAAGTTATTTACTGCTTTTTACCAACAAAGGTAATGTTATTAAAATGCCATCAGCTATGCTTCAAAATTTATCGCCTGAAGGAATATCCATAGCTTCAATTTGTGATGTTTACGATGAAAAGCATGAATTGATTTTAAATGTACTTTCCTTAAAAGATTTTAATGAAGGATTAGATGTAATGTTTTTCACTAAAAATGGTTTTATTAAAAAGACCAGCTTAAGTGAATTTGAAGGAGATTATTTAGTAACTACTGCCTATAGGTTTAGAGGTGAAAAGGACACTTTAATTAATGTTGAATTTGCAAATAAGGATGAAGATTGTGATATAATTATAGTAACAGCAAAAGCTATGAGCATAAGATTTAAATGCGATACAGTAAATTATATGGGTAAAATAGCATCAGGTGTAACTGCAATAAGCCTCAATGAAGATGATGAGGTCATTTATGGCTTTATATTTAATAAAAATTGCTCAAAAATTGAGCTTAAAGCAAAATCAAAAGAGGTTAGTTTAATACCTATAGATGATATTAAAATACAAAATAGAGCTGGTAGAGGTAAAAATATTATGCTTGTGGTGCTTGGAGACTACATTATAGATGTAAAATTAAAGTGAAAAAGGAGTGTTATTATGAAAAAAGTAATTTTATTTCTGGCTAATGGTTTTGAAGAAGTTGAAGCATTAACTGTAGTGGATGTTTTAAGAAGAGCAGAAATTATTTGTGATATGTGCTCTATTTCTGATAGTCTTAGCGTGAAGAGCTCTCATGGTATTGAAGTTAAAGCGGATATTTTATTAAAGGATGCTGATTTACAGAGCTATTTAGGATTAGTACTTCCTGGTGGAATGCCGGGCTCAACAAATTTAAGAGACAATGAAAAAGTTGTTACGGCAGTGCAAAGCTTTAATAACGACGGTAAAATTTTAGCAGCTGTTTGTGCTGCTCCAATAGTGCTTGAAAAGGCAGGGATAATAAATAAAAAGCGCGTAACTTCCCACCCAAGTGTTAAGGGAGATTTAAAACCTTTAGAATATTTAGAAGAAATTGTTGTAGAAGATGGAAATATAGTTACTAGTAGAGGTGCAGGAACTAGCTTGCATTTTGGTTTGAAATTGGTAGAAAAAATTGTAGGAAAAGAAAAGGCAGATGCTATTAAGGATGGAATAATGCTTTTATTTTTGGAAGAAAAGATAAAATAAAGGTAAATTTGAACAGAGATTATTTGTATGTGTATTCTCTGTTCTTTTTCTATAATTTCATAAAATTATAGAAAAATTAGTTATATTCAACTTATTAAATAATAACCATGTTTTTTTTCTTTACATAACCATTTAAAAATGTTAATATATTTTTGTAACAAATCAATGCGGATTGGGTGAGACGAATGGATAAACTTTATATTAGCAAGCAAAAAATAAATGAAATTATGGTTAAGAAAAAAATTAAAACGCAGACTGAATTGGCAAAATTAATGGGAATTACAAAAAATCAGCTTTCAGTCATTTTATCTGGAAATTTCAGTCCAATTAAAAGTAATATTAGACTTCTTTGTGAAATATTAGATGTGAATTTAGATGAAATTATAGAGTATAAATATAAGACTTCAGAACAGCTTAATAAATATTGTATAGCTGAAAAAAAAGAAAAATATGACTTAAAAACAATTACAGATGATTATTTAGATCTAAAAGAAATAGATTTCTATGACGTACTCAACTTAAAACAAGAAGAGTATGTGGATATTTCGGAAATAAAGCCGTTAAGAGGTTATAATGTAGTTGAACTTTTTGCTGGAGCTGGTGGGCTAGCATGTGGACTTGAAGAAGCTGGATTTAATTCAGTCGGATTAGTAGAAAATAATAAGTATTGCTGCCAAACTTTAAGAGCCAATAGACCTAAATGGAATGTAATTGAGGGTGATGTGGTAAACATTGCTGAGAGAGGAATAAGAAATTTTATTCCTGATATTAATATAGATTTATTATCAGGTGGATATCCATGTCAGGCGTTCAGTTATTCTGGTAAGAAGTTAGGATTAAGTGATGTAAGAGGTACAATGTTTTACTATTATGCTGCTATACTAAAAGATTTAAAGCCTAAGATGTTTTTGGCTGAAAATGTAAGAGGGTTAGTTAGTCATGATGGAGGAAAGACATTAGAAACTATGAAAAATGTTTTTGAGGAAATTGGATATAAAGTGGAACATAGAGTTTTAAAGGCATTGGATTATGGAGTTGCTCAAAAGAGGGAACGAGTAATTATTGTTGGAATTAGGAATGATTTTTGTGATATTAAATATTACCCACCAAGGAAATTCTTGTATAAACCTACACTAAGAGATGCGTTAAAGAATGTGCCTAAATCTATTGGAGCAAAATATCCTGAAAGTAAAAGAAAAGTTCTAGATTTAGTACCACCAGGTGGATATTGGAGGGATTTAGACGAGGAGATAGCAAAACAATATATGGGAAAAAGCTATTATTCTACTGGTGGAAGGACAGGTATGGCTCGTAGAATTTCATGGGATGAAGCATGCTTAACACTCACTTGTAGTCCAGCTCAAAAACAAACAGAAAGGTGTCATCCAGATGAAACTAGACCGTTTACAATACGAGAGTATGCAAGAATTCAAAGTTTTGATGATAATTGGCAATTCTGTGGTTCTATGGCAGAACAATACAAACAGATTGGGAATGCAGTGCCAGTCAATTTAGCAAAAGCTGTTGGATTATCAATTATAAATACTCTCAATAAAATGGAATTAAAATAAATTTTGAAAATTATGCACCCCATTTGGTAATTTGAAATAATAGGCATTTGCTTATATTATATGATTATATAGAAAAAGACATTTGAAAGTGTTATAATTTTAATATATGAGAGGGGTGCTTTTTTTGAACGAGAACGAAAGATGTGATATTTTAGAACGATCAAAAATGTTTTTTAGAGATAAAATTGTAAAAAATCACGAAGATAACACAGCAAAGTTAATAAAACTTGCGAAGTTTAATATAAACCCGTTTCTGGTGCACTATTTAGCTAATTTTCTAACTGGGAATAGTGATGCTCAAAGTTTAGCTAAGGTTTTAATTTACCCTAGAGTGTTAGGAACTTCAATTAATACTTCATTTGGAACAAACATGCAATACTTTTGTAATACTGTACTTAAAGGATTTGCTTCAACAACATCAGGAATTGATATAGAATTTATTGATCAGATTGATGGGCATAAAAAATATTGCCAAGTAAAAGCAGGTCCTGATACTATTAATAAGGATGATGTTTTAACAATATTATCCCATTTTAAAGGAGTAAAGAATTTAGCTAGAACTAATGGTTTAAATATTGGAATCGATGATCTTATTGTTGGAGTGCTTTATGGTGAAAAAAACCAGTTGAATGCGAATTATAAAGCTATAGATAAAGAACATCCTGTTATAATAGGTCAAGACTTTTGGCATAGATTAACTGGACATTCTGATTTTTATTTAGAACTTGCTAATGCATTTGGAGAGGTTGCTGTTGAAGTTGATGGGACAGGCTTACTTAGAAAAACTATAGACAATTTAGCAAAAGAAATAGAAAATAGCAATAAGCTTTAGTTATTAAGGAAAATGAAATAATAGAATTTTAAATTGATTCATAGCATCCATAGATTTATGTAGATTAGATATATGGATGTTTTTGTATCGAATTACTATTTTTTAACCTTTTTTTCAAAAATACATATAAGTCCCATTCCGATAAAACAAAAACTAGTAAAAGAGCAAAACTCCAATGATACTATGTTTTTTAAAATCAATTATGTCAAAATTTATAAAAATAGATGAATATGCTAAGTAAACTAAACCTCGAACATAAGGTGCATATTTTGATTTTCTAAATTTTCTTATATATTCTATCAGAACTTTCTCCTTGAAATAATAATTTTAAAAGCTAAAGTAGTTTTTCATATAACTTGAACCAATCTAGGCCATAAATTCCAAGGCCTAAATCAACGGTATCCACATATTTAAATCCGCATTTTTCATAAAGATTTATGGCAGGAATATTTTTTTCATAAACATCTAATCTTATGGATTTAAACTTTGACTTAGCACAGTATTTTTCAGCAAATTCCAATAAAGTTTTACCAACACCATATTTCATAAATTTTGGATGCACAAGAAAGGTGTGAATTACACAAATTTCTGAATAATCATAATCAAATTCCCAATTAACATTATGATAAGCTGATTCAGCTTCGTGGTTAAGTATAATGGAACCAACTATATTTCCGTCATATGTTGCTACAAAAAGATTTCCACTATTAACGCCATTAATTGCGTCTTGTCTCGAAGGATAAATTCCTTTTCGCCAGCCACAATAATTTGTTCCTTCAGCCAAATAATCGTTAACACAATCGTATAAGTTTTCCAATTCATCAATATTGTTTGCTTGTCCTAATTTAATAGAAATATTCAAAATATTACTCCTCCTTTTGTTAAATTATATCATATGCAATATAATAAAAAAATTGATTTTTGCCTTATTCAAATATATAATATAGCAATGTAGAATAATAAAATTACCTAAATTCAAAAGCTGGTGGTGGAAATTTTGAAGAAAATACAACTTGATAACGGAATAAAACTTATTTATCATAAAGTAAATAGAAATATAACTTCTTTTTGTATTGGCTTTAATGCAGGTGCTTGTAAAGAGACTGAAAAAGAAATTGGACTCAGCCATGTGGTGGAGCATATGATTTTTAAAGGAACAAAAAAAAGAAGTGAATTTGAAATAAATGAGTGCTTTGATGAACTGTACGGCTTTAATAATGCTATGACAAATTTTCCTTATGCAATTTATTATGGAACTACGCTTTCTGAAAATTTTGAAGCTGCTTTTGAATTATATTCAGACATATTGGTCAACCCTACCTTTATGGAAGCAGGCTTTGAGGAAGAAATCAATGTAATTCTCGAGGAGCTTAAAGAGTGGAAGGATGATAACTTTCAGTTTTGTGAAGATGAAATGCTAAAAAATGCCTTTAAGAAACGAAGAATAAAAGAAGGTATAATAGGTACAGTTGAAAGTATAAAAACCTTTAAGAGAGATGATGTAGAAAGCTTTTATAATAAATATTATACTAGTAAAAATTGTGTAATATGTGTAGTAACAAACTTAGAATTAGAACTTGTAGCACAGATTATTGAAAAATATATGAATGGAATTAGTAATAGTAATGTTGAAAATAATGTGGTGATTTATGAAAATAATAAAGCAGGTATTTTTGAAAGTCATAAGGAAGGAATGCAAGGTGCAAAGCTTCAGTATATTTTCGATATACAAAATCTTTCAAATAGAGAACTATCAGCTTTGAAAATATTTAATCTTAAATTTGGGGAAGGTACAAGCAGCATATTATATGATGAAATAAGAACTAAAAAGGGACTTGCCTATGAAGTATTTAGTAAAATAAAATACGAAGAAGGAATTAAGCTTTTTACGATTTGTGCTGGAACTTCAAAAGAAAATGTTGAAAAAGCAATAAAAATAATAAATAATGTAATAAATAGTTATGATACCTTGGAGGCTTATTTTAATGACGAAACAATTGGTAAAATAATTAAAAGGCTTAAGTTAAAAGATGAATTAGCGGTGGAAAAATCAATTGAACTAGCAAAAAAAGTGTCAACCAATGAAATAATGTTTGGAATTCCTGTATTAGAGAATATAGATAATATTACAAAGGACGAAATTATAGACACCATTAAAAAGGTTCTAAACAAGCCTACAATTCAAATATTAAGTTAGGTAACTTGAAAAAAGAGAGGTAGTAAGTAAGAAATAGTCTTACCGAAGATAAATTATGGATAAAATAATAGAACTTATTAATAAAGCAGAGAAGATAAATGAACTTTCAAAAGAAGAAATAATTTTAATATTACAGTCAAGTGAATTTGATCAGGAGCTTTTAAATGCTGCAGATAGAGCAAGAAAAAAGTTTGTTGGTGACGAAGTGCATTTAAGAGGTTTAATAGAGTTTTCTAATATTTGCAAAAGAAATTGCTTATATTGTGGCTTAAGAGCTTCCAACAAAAATGTAGATAGGTATAGACTTCAGCCAGATGAAATAATTGAATTAGCAAGAAAAGGGGTAAGCTATGGATATAAAACCTTTGTACTCCAATCAGGAGAAGATGAATTTTATACTATAGATAAAATTAAATATATTGTTGAAAAGATTAAAGAGTTTGATGTTGCTGTAACCTTAAGCATTGGTGAAAAAAGCTTTGAAGAATATAAAGCTTATAAAGAATCAGGTGCAGATAGATTTTTAATAAGAATTGAAACTACAGATAAGGATTTATATGAGGCAATGGATCCAGGCATGAGCCATGAAGAAAGAAAAAGATGCTTAAGTGATTTAAAGGCTTTAGGTTACGAGGTGGGCTCAGGCTGTCTAGTTGGTCTTCCAAATCAAACCATTGAATCCTTAGCAGAGGATATATTGTTTTTTAAAGAAATTGGTGCAGATATGATTGGAATAGGTCCTTTTATACCCAATGGAGACACACCGTTAAAGGATGAAAAAGGTGGGGATTTAAATTTAAGCTTAAAGGTAATGGCTATAACAAGACTTCTTCTCAAAGATATAAATATACCTGCTACAACTGCAATGGAAACTTTAAATCCTAACGGAAGAATTATGGCACTTCAAAGTGGGGCAAACGTTGTTATGCCAAACGTTACAGAAGGAGAATATAGAAAGATGTATGCTCTATATCCTGGAAAAATTTGCGTTAATGATACCCCTGCCCATTGCAGAGGCTGTATTACAGGTAAGATTCAAAGAATAGGTAGGACTGTTTCAAATACAAAAGGGTTCAGGAGAAAATAGAAAGATATTACGCACTAACTCTTAAGCTTAAATTGTTAAAAAGTGAAACGCATTATTTTTTAATTGACATTTGATAATGGACAATGATTGTGGATTTTCCTACGCTACTCTACGAAAAATCTTTAAACAATTTTGTTGCCTAAAGGCAATTAATTTCGGATGGTTTTGTTATGCAAAACCTAAAAATAATAATTTGTAGTTTTTCTGACTACAAGGAAGAAAAACATCCTTAATTGTCAATTCTCAATTGTCCATTGTCAATTAAAACTTCCTACGTTTCACTTTATAACTATTTTTAAAAGTAACTTAGTTCGTAATCTTTTGCAAAGCAAAACCTATAGTTAAGAAGTACAATGTTAAAATTTTAAGTACATATGATATAACTTTACAAACTTTTAAACATATTTTTCTAGAATTTTATCTTCTATTACTCTAACAACACCTTCATCATCGTTGCTTTCGGCAGTAAAGCGGCCGTATTTTTTTACTTCTTCTGGAGCATTTTCCATTACATAGCTGTAATATGCACTTTGGAGCATATGAATATCATTAAAATTATCTCCAAATACCATTGTTTCCATTTCACTTATATTAAACTTATTTTGTAAAAATTTTATTGCTTCTCCCTTATTTACATCTGTTCTTCCTATATCAAGCCAGTTTTTTCCTGACACAGTTATTAAAGCTGCTTCTTTCCACTTAGGGTCTAATTTTAAATAAGAATTTTCTAAAGAACCTTCAAAATCATAAATTGAAATTTTTACAATATCATCTGAAACCTTATTTAAAGAATCAACTATATCATAATTGTGGTAGTATTTTTCTACTTCTGTAATGAACTCTTTTTTAGTTGATTGTATATATGCTTTATGTTCAGCACATAAAACTAAATGGCAGTGGTTTAGCTTTTTACTGTCTTCAATAATGTCATTAACAATTTTTTTATCTAAAAACTTAGAAAAAAGTTCATTTCCGCCATGCATAATTACAGCTCCGTTTTCTGCTACAAAATACACCTTGTCCTTCTCTTCTTCAAAATTATTTTCCAAAGTATAATAAGGTCGTCCACTTGCAGCAACAAAAATTATATTTTTTGAATTTAGTTTGTTAAGAATGTTAAAAAAATTTTTAGGAAGTTGTCCTTTATTGTTTAATAAAGTTCCATCCATATCAGTTGCTATTAGTTTAATCATACGCAATTCCTCCAAGTAAAATTTATGTACATCCTATTATAACATAAATTATTTAATCAGCTTTTTAATTGTTATAAATATTGATATAATAAAAAGCAAATAGTAAATAGTAAATATAAACCGTTAAGCTCATTTGAAAGTAAAGGTGAAAAATGGATATAAATAATAAAGTTACTAAACAAATTGATGAAATGAGATATTTGACTGTAGATAATACCTATAGATATCGTTCTATTTTAAGGTATTTTTATTTGCAGTATGAAAAAATGAAATATTGGTTATATAAAGAAGAGGTTTTTAATGAACTTAAACAGCACGAATTGTTTAACGAATATACAATAGAGCAGTGTAAGCAAGATTTAGATGTACTTTTAAATTGGCGTAATCTCTTGGCAATCCAAGACACATCTAAGGTTACAACAGTTGAAGAATTTAAAAATAAGCAGTTTAGATATCAGTTATCTGAATATACAGTTGAAATAGAAAGATTGACTATACGTCTTGAAAACTTATCTGTTGAAAGTGCTTCTTTAGAGCCTTCACTGCTTGAAAGAATAAAAGAAGAAATAAAAAAATTTCATGCTATGGTAAATGAAAATGATAAAGAAGTAGGTAGTTGGTGGAATGCTTTAAATAATGATTTTAAAAGGCTTAACCAAAATTATCAAGATTATATTAGAGATTTATATGGACTTAAAGCTGAAGAAATGATGAAAACAAGAGAGTTTTTAGTATTTAAAGATAAGTTTATTGACTATTTAAGAGATTTTATAAAAGGACTTCAATATAATGCTAGTGCTATTGAGTATATTTTAAGTGAAATTACTGAAAAAGAAGTTGAAATAGTTTTCGATAAAGTATTTCAATATGAAAAAGCCATTCCAAGAATAGATACAGAAATCAGTGACGATATTATAAAAGATAATATTGACGGCCGCTGGAAAAGTTTAAAGGATTGGTTTTTGGAAAGCAAAGGCTATGAGAGTGAAGCTGCAAAACTATTGAATATAACCAACGAGATTATTAGAAAAATAACTAGGTTTGCCTCTCAGATTGCTGAAAGCAGAAACAGTGCTGCAAATAGAAAGGAAGAGTATAAAAAGCTTTCAGAAATGTTTTTAAAATGTGAATCCATGGAGGAAGCTCATAAACTATCCGGTCTTGTTTTTGGTATTTTTAATATGAAGCATATAAAGGGTGAAACAATAAGAAAAACGGAAAGCATAAATAGTAGTATTTTTGAAGAAGCCCCAAATATAGAAACAGTTAAACCGAGAATTAGAGCTTATAGAGAAAAGTCAGTTAGAAGTCCAATCTCTAACAATAAAACGAAAAAAACTGAAATGTTAGAAAAAATAATTAAGCAAAGAGAAGAAGAAAGAAAAATAATACAAAGTTACATAGTTGAGAATGTTATAGATTTTAGCAAGCTTCCAGAAATAGATGCTTATGTGAGATTTACTCTTTTAAGGTGGCTCAGCAAGGGAATGAATTCAAAAGATAGAAGGGCAAAAACAGAAGATGGAAGAGTTTATAAGATAGAAAATCCACAAAGCTCATTAGAAAAATGTAAGGTTAAATGCGTAGATGGTATATTTGAAATGCCAGCTTATATTATAAAATTTGAAGGAAAGGAATAAACCAATGAAGGAATTAGAAATTCTTTTGGAAAATTATTGGATTAATAAAGATGATAATAAAGAACTTTATTATAAAGTAAAAGATAGTATACCTAGCTTTAAAAGCTTTCTTGCAGAAAAATTAGGTTATCAGGTTATAGTTAATCCAAATGTAATAAAGCTTGAAAAAATTCCAGGAAAAGCAGAAGGCTGGATGGGAATAAAGGCTTTTGAAAATAAAATGGAGTATGCATTTTTATGCATATTACTTATGTTTTTAGAGGATAAAGGCAGGGAAGAGCAGTTTGTACTTTCAGAAGTTACAGAATTTATAGAGGGAAATTATTTTGGAGAGGAAAAGGTAGATTGGACGTTATTTAGGCATAGAAAAAGTGTTATAAAGGTTTTAAGATTTGCTGCTGAATTAATGATGATACGATTAGATGATGGAAATGAACAAGGTTTTGCAAATTCAATAGAAACGGAAGTTTTATATGAAAGCACTGGTTTGTCTAGATATTTTGTTAGAAGCTTCACAACTAATATTTTAGAATACACAAGCTTTAAAGATTTTGAAGCCGAGAAGTGGGGAGAAGCAGATACGGATAGGGGAGTTATTAGAAGACAAAGGGTTTACAGACGAATTATTATGAGCCCAATTGTTTATAATTTAGGTGCAGAAGATGCAGATTACGATTATATAAAAAAACAAAGAGGCATGATAGAAAATGATTTAGAACTCTTTTTGGATTTTGACTTCCACGTACATAGAAATGGAGCTATGGTAGTTGTTAATAGGGAAAGAAACTTAAAAGATACCTTTCCAGGAACAAGAGCCATAAGCGATATAGTTTTGCTCTTTAATACTTTAATACTAGAAAAAATGAAAGAAAAAACTTTGGAAATAAAAGCCAATGACACTATTATCCTATCGAGAGCACATTTTGAGACTTTAGTAGAAGAACTAAAGTTACGGTTTGCCTTTGGATGGAGTAAAGAATATAGAGAAGAAAAATCATTAAAAGCATTATCGGAAGATATAATAAGTTATATGAGCGAATTTAACATGCTTAGGATGGTGAAATTGGATAAGGAAATAGAAATATTACCACTAGTAGGAAAGAATATTGGGGTTTATCCTGAAAACTTTGTAGAAGTGGCTTTAGAGAAGGAGATAGCAAATTAATATGGATAATAACAGATGGATAATAAATAAAGCGGGTCTGATTAATTTTTGGTATTATGATGAAGAAGAATTTGTATTTAGTGATGGCAAGTTGCTTTTAAGGGGTTCTAATGGCTCGGGAAAATCTGTAACTATGCAAAGCTTTATACCTCTTTTACTGGATGGAAATAAAAGTCCAGAAAGGCTTGACCCTTTTGGCTCAAAATCGAGAAAAATTGAAAATTACCTTTTAGGCGATGAAGATAGTGGTAAAGATGAATCTGTTGGTTACTTGTACATGGAATATAAGAAGAAAGAAACAGAAAATTATTTAACTATAGGTATGGGTTTTAAAGCAGTAAGAGGTAAGTCTATTAAGTCTTGGGGCTTTTCTATTACTGATGGAAGAAGAATAGGAAAGGATGTATTTTTGTATAAAAATGTTGGCGAAAAACTTCCTCTTACAATGAAGGAACTTGAAAATAGAATAGGAATTGGCGGGAGAGTTACGGATGCACAAGGTGATTATGCAAAAATGGTAAATGATCTTCTTTTTGGATTTAATGAAATTGAAGAATATGAAGAACTAGTTAAGCTATTAGTGCAGCTTAGAACACCTAAGCTTTCTAAAGATTTTAAGCCCACAGTAATATATGAAATTATGGAAAATTCCTTGCAGCCGCTTTCAGAGGATGATTTAAGACCAATGTCGGAAGCTATAGAAAATATGGATAATATAAAAAGCAGATTAGAGGAATTAAAAGAAGGAAAAAAGGCTGCGGAAAGAGTAAAAAGTGCTTTTGACAGGTATAATTTATCTGTTATACAAGGTAAAGCAAAAGCTTTTTTAGAAAGTAAGCTTCAAGTAGATAAGCTTAATAATAGTAAAACGTCTATTATTAAAGAAATAGAAAGAGCTGAGACTTCCTTTAGAGAAGCAGAAGAAGAAATAAAAAATCTTGATATTATGCTTAAAACAATTGAGGCAAAAAAGAAAGAATTAGACGAGCATGACAGTGTTAGAATAAGAGAAAAAATGGTGAACCTTGAATTAGAAATAAAAGAATTAGTTAAAGAAAAAAATGACAAAGAATTTCAGCTTCAAGGTAAAAAAGAAAATGAAATAGAGGTATTTAGTAAAATTAAGGAAGCTGAAAATGAAAATGAGCAAAGTATTAAAAAGTTAGAAGAAATACTTTGTAATATGGACGACTCAGCAGAGCAATTTTATTTTGACGAACAAGATTTTTTAAAAGATGAATTAAAGAAGGATTTAAATAAGGAGTACAAATTTTATTACATTAACGATGCTTTAAAAAAATATATTATAGCTATTGATAATGCTATCAAAGCACTTCTAGAAGAAGAAAGAAAAAATAGAGAATACGACAATTCTCTTGAAGAACTTGAGAAAAGTAAAAGAAATAAAGAAGATAAAAATAGATTTTTGGAGCAGACAATAAAGCTTTTAAGTGAAATAAAGCAGGAATATATAGAGAAAGTATATAGCTTTAGAAAAGAAAATAAAGAATTTTTAATTTCTGATGAGGCTCTGATTAAGATTTCTCAAAAGGTAGAAAAATTTGATGATACCAATAGCTTTGATCTTGTCCTTGAGCCTATTAGAAAAGAATACAATGAGTTTTCTAGTAAGCTAAATGAAATGCTTTATGAAATGAAAAATGAAAAGGTTAAATGGAGCAAAAAAGGAGAAGAAAAGAAAAAGGAAATTGATGAGTGGAAAGCTAAAAAGGATCCAGAGCCATTAAGAAGCGAAAAGGTTATATTAAATCGAGAAAATCTAGTAAAAGAAGGAGTACCTTTTATTCCTCTTTATAAAGCGGTAGATTTTAATGATAATATAGATGAGTCTCTTAAAGGTATAATTGAAGAGGCACTTATGGATATGGGGCTTTTAGATGCACTTATTATTCCAGAAAAATATAAAAAAAAGGTAATGGAGTTAAATGGAGATGGTGCAGATAAATATATTTTTGCTGAGCCAAATTTTTTAGCCTATGATTTATCTCAGTTTTTAAAGGTAGAAAAAATTGAAGAAAAAGGTATAGAAAGAAGCTATATAGAAAATGTATTAAAAGGTGTTTTATTAGATGAAAGTTCCGCTGGTACATACATTAATGAAAAAGGAATATATGGTATAGGTATACTTAAAGGAAAAGTAACAAGTAGTTATTGTGCAAAATTTATAGGTACAGCGGCAAGAAAGAAATATAGAGAAGAACAAATAGAAAAACTATTGCTTGAGTTAAAGGAAATTGAAGGTGAAATAAATAATTATACCAATAAAATAAATGAAATAAATTTAAGAATAGAAGAGCTTTCAAGGGAATTTAAAAATATACCTTCCAACAAGGATATTTTAGTAGCAATTAAAGAAGAAAAAACTGCTCAGTTTAATTTTGACAGAAGTAACGAAGAAGTAATAAAGAGATCACAAGTTGAAAGAAACTTGTACGAAGAACTAAAAAAGATAAAAGAAAAGGTTTATGAATGTACTTTTAAGCTTCCTATTAAAGGTGGTATAGAGGTTTTTAAAGAAGCTTTAGAGGCAGCATACGATTATAAAGACGAACTTCATGAACTTGAAAAGGTACATTTTGTTATTTTAAAAGCATTAGAAAAGCATAGCATGTTAAAAAGTCAGCTGGAAAACATTCAAACGGATTTAGATAACCTATTATACGATATAAATTTAAAGGATAGAAAAATTAGAGAAGCAGAAATTAACCTCAATAACTTAAAAAAGCAATTAAGCCTATCAGATTATGAAGCAATAAAATTGGAGTTAGATGAATGCATAAAGCTTATTAGAGAAATTCCAGATAAAAAAATTATTGCAGTAAGAAAAAGTGAAAATGAAAAAAGCAATATAATTCAAAATAAAAACCAGCTTTTAAAATTAGAAGAAGATTTTAAATTTTACGAAAAGCTCAAGGGTTATAATGAAAGTTTCTTTATAGAAGAATATGAATTAGGTTATGTATTTCAGGGAAATGAAGAAAAGGATTATTACAAGATTGCAAAAAAAATTATTAAAGATGAAACTGATTCTAAATTAATTAAGGATACAGAGGAATATGCAAACTTACTTTTTCAAAGATTTCAAGAAAACAATCAATATTTGAGAGAATATAATATTAAAACACTATATATTTTTGATAGTATCATTGAAGAGGAAAATAAAGATTTAATTAAAAACTTAAATGGAAGAAAAAGAATTGATATTTTAGCAAAGGTTAGAGGAAAAGATGTAGACTTTTATAAGCTTTTAGAGTTTATAATAGAAGGAATAGAAGAAAATGAAAAGCTGTTAAGAGAAAGCGATAGACAGTTATTTGAAGATATTCTTGTGAAAAATATTAGTAAAAAAATAAGAGCAAAAATCTTCCATAGTGAAAAATGGGTTAAGAATATGAATGAACTCATGGAAAGCATGAACACTTCCAGCGGCTTATCCTTTAGCTTAAAATGGAGCAATAAAAAAGCTGAAGCTGAAGGACAAATGGATACAAAATATTTAGTAGAACTTTTAAAGCAGGATGGAAATCTAATGAGGGAAGAAGATTTAAATAGGCTATCAGAACACTTTAGGTCTAAAATTACAGAAGCCAGAAGAAGCTTTGAAGATAAAGGTCAAAGTCAAACCTTCCATAGTATTATGCGTGAAATTTTAGATTACAGAAAATGGTTTGAATTTAAATTGTCCTTTGTAAAAACCGGTCAAAATAAAAAAGAACTTACAAATAATGCTTTCTTCCAATTTAGCGGAGGCGAAAAAGCTATGGCTATGTATGTTCCATTATTTTCAGCAGTTTTTGCAAGATATGAAGGTGGAAGAAAGGATTGCCCACGACTTATATCCTTAGATGAAGCTTTTGCAGGCGTAGATGAGCAAAATATAAGCGATATGTTTAGACTTTTAGGAGAATTAGGCTTAGATTATGTTATTAATTCTCAAATATTGTGGGGAGATTATGCTACCGTGCCATCACTTTCCATATGTGAATTAATTAGACCAGACAATGCAAGCTTTGTTACAGTAATAAGATATAATTGGAATGGAAAAATTAAAGAACTGGTGGTGTAGCAATTGGAGAAGGATGAAGCTTTACTACTAGAATGTGTAAAGTATTTTAAGGAGAACAAAGGTTTAAAAAGAGCCATAGCTGGAATAAGAAAAAAATATGAATCACTAGGTACCTTTGGAGGAACGGTAGTTTTAAGTAATTTAAGTAATGAAGAAAAAGAGGCACTTTCCGGATTTTTCAAAAAAGATTACAATAAAAACAATGGCACCTTTAAAGTAGAAAATTTTATTTCTACTTTAAACACCACTAAATTTGGTGGTGTTTCCTTTGAAAAGGTAATGGAGCTATACTTTAGTGGAAAACTTATAAGTAAAAAAGAAGAAAATCAGTTATATATGGAAGAAAAAGAAGCTTTTATTAAAGAAATAGTAGAGGAGTTTCAAGGAACTAAAGCAGAAAAATGGATATTTTATATTTTTGAAACTAAAAAAAATGCCTATAGAATCCTTAGTAAACAATATGATGAGAATAGAGAACTTTTAAAGGAAAACTTTATTATTGTATGCAGAGCCTATAATAATCTGAGTTTTCATAAAGAAAAAGCTATAAGACTTGCTATTTTTTCTTCTAATATAACTAAAAACCCTCATAGCTTCGATACCAATACAGACGCTGGAAAGCTATTAGTTTATGCTATTTGTTATGAATTAGAAATTAATTTTCCAGAAAATGCAGAGGAATTAAACGAATGTTTATATAATGCAGGAGTAATTAAGGATGAAGTATCTAATTTTACTTTATGTAGCGGAATACTAGCATATATTGGAGAAAAAGAACATTTAGGCTGGAAAAACTTTTACGAAGAAGGGGAACCGCTTCAAATTTCTCTTTGGAATATAAGTAAGACTGATAAAATAGTTAGCCCTAGTAATAATGTATATGTTTTTGAAAATCCAACAGTATTTAGCGAAGTGCTTTTTAAAGTTGGACATAGGAAACCTTCTTTAATGTGTACCTTTGGTAATTTTAGATTAGCATCACTAATTCTAATGGATAAGTTAGTTGAAAGTGGTGCTACAATATATTATTCTGGAGATTTTGATCCTGAAGGTTTAACCATGGCTGATAAATTGAAGCAAAGATATGGAGATAAGTTAGTTATTTGGGGCTATAGTATAGAAAATTATTTTAGTATAAAATCAACAGTTAACTTAGAGGATTACAGAATAAAAAAAATGGATAACATTAAAAGCAGTGAGCTTTTGGCATTGGCAGAAACAATAAAAGATAGTAGATTGGCTGCTTATCAGGAGCTGCTGGTTGATTGGTATGTTGAGGAGATGACATTTTAAGTTAAATAATACTTGTATTATTTTTAAACTTAAACTATAATTATTTATCAATTAATCTAGAATAGAAACGGAAAATATTTTTCGTGTAAAAAAGTTGCAGGGGTATATGGTCCAAACAATTCAGGTAAGACCTGCCTAGTAAGGTGTATTCGTGGTATAAAAAATATTTTATTAAACAAAGATTCAAAAATAATGAAAAATCTTTTTCAAGATAATTTTATTTGTGAATTAGGAATTACATTTTTAGCTAAAGGGAAAAAGTTCTCTTATGATTTTAAATATGATACAAAGCAGAAAGAATATATTTATGAAAAGTTTGCTGAGATACTAAAAGACCAACATGGAAATGAAAAAGAAGTTATTTGGTTATTAAAAGACGATGTTAATAGCAGTTATATTTGTGAGGACAATGACTTAGTTAATATGATTCCTTTGATTTCTAAGAATAATTTGATATTTTATCTAGTTGATGTTAGTAAGTTTGAAAGTTTAGCTAAAATGAAGAAAATTATTATAGAATTTGCTTCAAAAATAGATATTGTTAATATGAATAATATTCCAATTCGCAAAACAATTGAACTTATGAAAAATAAAAATAGTTTACAGCAAAAAGTGGTTAATTTCATCAAGAATGCAGACCTATATATGGATGATTTTAGCTATGTTGATATGGATAAAATAAATTTAGAATATGATGAAGAAAATGAAAAGCCAGAAGAAAAAGTACTTGATCTTCCTGAAAAAGTTATGGATCAAATTAGACTTGTATCTGTATATAAAGGAGTTCCAGTTCCAAGTATGTTATTTGATTCAACTGGAACAAAGAAAATCGCAGCATTGGCAAGTTATATAATTGAAGGATTAGAAAAAGGAAGAATTCTTGTTGTAGATGAGCTAGATAATAGTATTCACTTTAAGCTAACAAGAGCTATTGTAGCAATGTTTAATAATGAATTGAATTCAAATGCCCAACTGATTTTCACAGTACATGATATTAATCTTATGGATTGTAAAAAAATGTTTAGGAAAGAACAGATTTGGTTTATTCATAAAGATGAGAAAGAAGTCTATTTGTATTCGTTAGCTGATTTTACAGCACAACAAGGAATACGTGATACTACTGATGTTATAGAGAAATATCGTAAAGGTGCTCTAGGTGCACTTCCAGAACCAGATCTTATCAATTCTTTGTTAGAGATTAAAGGGAATGATAGGGAGGAATTAGAATATGATGAATAGACTTCCTATTATTGATGATACTAGAAAGGTATGCTTTTCTTCGGAAGAGGATAGTTGGATTGAGGAGATAAATGGTAAGCCGGAAAAAAAATAGCCAATATTGCTTGAAAACTAAATTTAGGAGATGACATAAAAGTTTGAAGAAATGGTTTGTTAAAAATAAAAAAACTGATTATAAACTTTTGGCGAAGGAATTTGGGATTAGTGAAATAGTTGCAAAGTTACTTGTTAATAGAGATTTAGTAGAGGAAGAAGCTATAAAAAGTTTTGTAAATCCATCCTATGAAAATCTTTATAATCCACGGGAAATGAAAGACCTAGAAAAAGGCGTTATGATTATGAAGCAAAAAATAGAAGATGGCAAGAAAATTATGGTAGTTGGTGATTACGATGTTGATGGAGTCATTAGTTTATTTGAATTATTTACAGCTCTTAAAAGATGTAGTGCAGATGTTTTTTATGATATTCCAGATAGAATAAATGACGGTTATGGAATAAACACTAATATTATAGACAAAGCTTTTGAAATGGGAGTAGATACGATAATTTCTTGCGATAATGGAATCTCGGCAATTTCAGCTATTGAATATGGTAAAAAGCTTGGATTAACTATTATAGTTACAGATCATCATGATATTCCTTTCGTTGAAAAAGAAAATGGAGAAAGAGAAGTTATAAAATCTATGGCTGATGCCATAATTGATCCTAAACAGGAAGATTGTAAATATAAATTTAAAGCCCTTTGTGGTGCAGGAGTGGCTTTAAAATTCATAGAGGTTCTATATGAAGAAATGGGCATAGATAAAAAAGAAGCCTACAAATTAATTGAATTTGCAGCTATTGCTACAGTTTGTGATGTTGTTGATTTGATTTCTGAAAATAGAATATTTGTAAAAAATGGGCTAAAGTTATTAAGTGAAACTTCTAATATCGGGTTAAAAGAATTAATAAAAGCGACAGGTATTGAAAACAAAGAAATATCTGTATATCATTTAGGGTTTGTCATAGGTCCTTGTATAAATGCATCAGGTAGATTAGATAACGCAAAAAAGGGAGTAGCATTGTTACTTTCTGAGAATCAAGCAGAAGCAGCAAAACTGGCTAAAGAATTACATGACCTAAATGTACAAAGAAAAGATATAACAATCCAAGGTGTTGAAAGAGCAAATGAATTTATAGAAAAAAATAATATGACTAAGGACAAAGTATTGGTAGTTTACACCCCAGAAACCCATGAAAGCATAGCTGGAATTGTTGCAGGTAGGATAAGAGAAGCATATAATGTTCCAACAATAATTTTAACGAGAGCTAAAGAAGGTGTGAAAGGTTCTGGAAGGTCAATTGAAGGATACAATATGTTTGAGGAACTTAATAAATGCAAAGAATTATTAGGGAAATTTGGTGGACATCCAATGGCAGCTGGACTTTCATTAGAAGAACATAATATAGAACCTTTAAGAAAGAAATTAAATGAAATCACGACGCTAACAGATGATGACGTAGTTCCTAAAATATATCTTGATATGCAATTGCCCTTAGAAAAAATAAGCTATGATTTGATAAATAAAATTGGCACACTTGAACCTTTTGGAAAAGGAAACTCAAAGCCTATATTTGGTGAGAAGCAAGTTACAATATTAAAGGGCTCTATACTTGGGCAAAATAAGAATGTGCTTAAGGTTAAAATAATGATGAAAAATGGGATATATATTGATGGAATCTACTTTGGGAATATTGAAGAGTTTGAAAATATAGTTATAGATAGATATGGAGTTGAAGAACTTGATAGGTTATATAGTGGAAACTCAAGAATAAAGCTTGATATGGCATTTTATCCAAGTATTAATGAGTTTAATGGAAGGGTTAGCTTGCAGGTGGTTGTGGAGAATTTTAGGTAGTACAAGCTATATTTAGAATTATTACTCAATAAATTAGAAAATAAATTAAATGTAAAAGGCTATGAAAAATCTATTTTAGATTAAAATTTCATAGCCTTTTTGCGTGGGAAGGAGTTTTTGATAAATTTATAAAGTTTGTAAAAACATTAATATTAATACAATTGTTAAAACTAGAAGAAATATATGAAATTTTGTATAGTACATAAAGCAAGTAGTTAAAGTGCATCCGATAATGATGAGGATTGTTATTCCTATATTATCCTAACATAAGAATTTCGTTTTTTTTGAGGTTGTTAAAACACAAGAGTTATTTAGTATAATAAATGGTGTGTTCAATTAAACAAAAAATAATTATTATTTTTTTATAACTAATTTATTTTTGTAATTTTAACTATAAAATATAAAAAAGTAAGCGTTAAGGCTTATTCTTGTTACTTAACGCTTATCTTTTCAAATCACAACACAGTTAATTGTGTTGAGTCTATGTTTGTCAATCTAATTAAAAAAATCACCATTAAATCAAATTTTCAGTATTTTGAAATATATTTAAGATTTTGCTAGTATTGTTAATTGATCAGATTCTATTACATGTCCATTAATAGCCTTAAAAAAATCGTTCATAAAATATCCTTCGTTTAGATCTAATTTTTTATCAAGCCCATATACTGTAAGAGTGTAATGATGGTCCTTATCTGGTGGAGTTGGACCTATATATCTATGTATTATATTAAGGTCTTTTTCACCTATAAATGAAGAAGCAAAACTATTTTGACCTTGTACAATATTCAAGCTATTATCTATACTTATATTCTCAGGGAGACTAAGGATTTTAGATGGTATATTGCAAGCCAACCAATGAATCCACGTAAATCCACATACAGGGATAGCATCATGATCAAGAAAAGTAATAGCAAGTGATTGAATCTTGTTAGAAACATAATTAAATTCAATAGGAAATGATATACAAGGATTTCCTTTATATGTATATTCTTCTTTGGCAAATTTTGAGTATTTTTCTGGTAAATATCCGTTTTCCGTTATAACATTAATTTTCATTAATTTTCAGCGTCCTTCCTTTTTTATATTTTTGTAATGTAATTATTTTTACAATATATATTGCAAAAATAATTATTAAGATACATAAAAAGTAGTTAAATGAGTATTTTTCATATAAAAAGCCACCAATTAATAATATTATTATGTTAATAATTGAATATAAGCTTTCCATTATATTTGAAGCAATTGAAATATTTGAATTTAAATGATTTAATTGATTATAGCAAATTGGACGAATCGTTCCAGATGTAAAACCCAATAACAAAGTTCCAATAACAATGATAATTAAATTAGTTGAAAAGAACATTATTATTGACAATATAAGTAATATCTTAATTATTAATAAAGTTTTTTTAGAATTAATAAAATTCAAGATGTATTTTGAAGATAAGTTACCAACAAGTGTATAGCTTGTTAATATTAAAATAAAAGCATATATTGGAATATTTAAATCTACAAATAAGTGATAAGGAAGAAATCCAGAGAAAAAAGTAAGAATTATGCCCCTAAAAAATGAATAAGTATAAATTATATCTAATTCGCCATCTGCAATTTTTAGTTTTTTATCTGTATTTTTTGAAACCGTATCCAATTTTTCATTAGGAAGAAAAATTATATAATTATTATATTATTTGTAATTTTAGAAATAGTTTTATAAAAAGTATCTATTTCATAAATATCATCAGTTGTAAGAGCGTTATAACATTCTTGTAAGCGAGAACTAATAATTTTAGAACTAGATAGACCAGAAATTGGTGAATGATGTATTCCAGATTCATGAACAAAAGCATTTTCCCCGATAATTGGTTTTAAAGGTGAAGATTTGTAGTTTAATAAATCTTCTAATTCTTTGCTAATTTCAAATATTCGCTTTAAATCTAAATCAGTTTTAATATTATATTTTTTTGTTAAAAGATAGAGAATTTCATCAATTGCACAATTTCCAGCACGCTCTCCAATACCTAAGAAGGTTGTTTCAACTTGTGTTGCACCGTTTAATACACCGGCAATTGTATTTGCAGTAGCAAGTCCTAAATCATTATGGCAGTGAACACTTATTTCAAAAGGATATTTATAATTGCATATTTTTCTTATTAATCTTCCATACTCTTCTGGAGTAGAACATCCGACTGTATCAGATATAGTTATAAAATTAATTGTATAATTTTTGCAAATCTCTAGTACTTTAATTAAATACTTTTCATCAGCTCTTGTTGCATCCTCTAAACAAACAGATACATTGATATTTAAGTTACATATATAATTTAAAGATTGTTTTAATTTTTCTAGCATGTTTCTTTTGGTAGAATGTAACTTTTTTGTTATGTGCAAGTCGGATATAGGAAATAGTAATTTTATAACTAGATTTTTATTTACCCTAACAAGTTTACAAGCCAATACAATATCGTTATGAACTAATCTGGTTAAAACAACCATTTTTTGTGTTATACTTAAATGATTTGAAATTTCGCTTAGCAGGTTAAAATCTTCAATAGTTGAACACATACCTACTTCTAATGAGTCAATATTAACTGATTTTAATAAATCTAAGATTTTTAATTTTGTATTGAAATTCTTATTGACATTTCTTTGTTGCATACCATCTCTAATAGTATTATCTTGTATTTTAATCATAGTACACCTCCTTATAAAAAATTATATATTTATAACTTATAATTTAAAATTAGTAATTTTTTGATATAATATTAAGAAAAAACTAATGATTTATTGGAAGGTGATGAAAGTGAATTTAGAATGGTATTATACTTTTTTAGTTGTTGCAAAGCATGAAAACTATAGAAAAGCTGCTGAAGAATTATTTATAACGTCAACATCAGTATTTAATCATATAAAAAATTTAGAGAGTCTATTAAAAGTTAAACTTTTTGAACAAAATGGAAGGAATATTATATTAACAGAAGATGGTAAGAATTTTTTTCCAATTGCCACTAAAACTATTACAACTTATGAAAAAGGAATTTATGAAATGAAAAATTCTAAAAAAAAATATTCTTGTAGATTAAATTTAGTTGTAACTTCTTATGTTGCATCTTATCTAATGCCTAAATTTCTACCAGTATTTTTTAAAATTGCTCCTAACATAGATATATCAGTTTCTGTCATGGAAGATTATATACCACAAGCCGTTGAGAAAGGGGAATTTAATATAGGGATTGATAGGCAGTTACCAAATACTGATAAAATAATTTATAAAAATGTATGTGAAGGAAAAATAAAATTGGTTGTTCCTAATACTGAAGATAATAAATATTTAAAAACTGAATTAGATTTTTTCAGAAAATATCGTATATTAGCTGGTAATCATCCATCTTATTGGACTAACTTAATTGATAAAATACTGGGAGTATACCCTGAAGCTGATATTACAAATATATCATCAGTACATGCTAGTGAATGTTTAATAAAAGCAAATCAAGGTATTTCATATTTACCTATATATATATTTAAAGATTCAGATAATAATAATATCAGAATAATTGAATCTAAAATTATAGATGATCCAATTTCTTTTACATATTTTATTTGGAAAAAAGAAAGTTCTGAGATGAAGCTATTTTTGGAATTATTTACTCAGTTCACCAAAACTGAACAAAATAAAACGTTAAGAATTTATAATTTATAACTTTAAATTTAAACGTAAAAAAACTGTTTGCAGTAAGTAATAATTTATACTTAAAATAGACTTGATGAAAAATATAACTTCAAGTGTTATTAATACTACATAATATTCTGGCAAATAGTATATGAACAAATTAACTTGAGTTGAAGATTCTAGCTAGATTTTGTATTAGGTAAAAAGTTGTTTCACTTTTTAGCATAACTTAAAAAATTTAACGTTAAATAAATACGCTAAATTGTATCAATATTTAAGTCTATAGACAGTCGATACGAGGGGACACTTTTTACTTTAATTACTTTTAAATTAATAGCAAAAATAAAAAGTATTAAATAACAATTAATGAGGTGATCATTTGTGAGTAAGGAAGAACGAAATAAAATAGATTATATGGTTGTTTGCGTAAATGAGTTTGCAGAAAGATTTCTTATCAATTAAAAAGAAGCTTTTAATTATCTACATAAATATAATGATATAAGGTTTCTTGACGATAATTATGAAATTGAACACACATTAAGTATTGATGATGCAATTGATGATATTATTAAAATCACAAAAAATAATTGAGGGAATAATGAGGATATTTATAATTTTGATGAAGTAAATATGAAAAAATTGGTTAAAGAAATGAAATACAAGAAATTCTCAAATCAATATTCTTTCCATACTGAAAAGTCATTAACTTATTGTAGGACGTCAAATTTTAACTTTTAAAAACAGCATTCCTAAGTCAAATTATTGCTATGGTTATAATAATTAGCTAGTAATTAAATGCATTTTGAGTAATCAAATTATTGCTAAGATAAAAAATCTCCTAATGAGTTGACATCATCAGGAATTTTTTTTATGCTTATTTTTATACTAAAGAAAGGAAAAGGAAGAACTGCCGACCAAAGCAAACGTTCTTCCTTAAAATAAGAGCAACAGCTCTTAAAACCCAATTATTATGATAAGATTATTTT
>JAJXWJ010000119.1 GCA_021781655.1 Bacillota bacterium
TTTCTGTTAACTTTTCTTCTCCAAAGTTTGTAACCCATGCAACCTCTGGTGCAAAACCTTCAACGTGTTCCTTTTCCTTTTGCAATAATGATTCTGGTATAAACATTGGCATATATACATTTTCATGACCTGTTTCCTTGAATCTTGCATCTAAATCCTTTTGAATATTTTCCCATATTGCATATCCATAAGGTCTTATAATCATACACCCTCTTACCGATGAATAATCGACAAGTTCAGCTTTTTTTACTATATCTGTATACCACTGTGCGAAATCTTCCTCCATGGATGTTATTGCTTCAACCAATTTTTTATTCTTACCCATTTATATATCCGTTACCAAAATTCTATAAAACTTTATAAAAAGACTATGAAGTACTTTTATCTTCTTTTCAAGTTTTGCAATGTTCCCAATCTTTTGGTAACACCCTCCTTTTTTATTCTTTTCATATTTTCTTGAACATTGTCTTTGTTAGTTTTTAACTTTTATTATCTTAGGGTTTTGGACTGTGCCATGTACCCTCATTAATATGTTTTCTATCACTTTATATAATACTAGTGGGTTGGGCTATGCCCATATTTTTTCTTGTTTTACTCATATAAACAACAAAAAAACCCACCCCTTGTTTTAGGGCGAGTTTATATCGCGGTACCACCTAAATTTGTACTCATTGTTTTAACGACTTTCGCCGGCAGGTTTTTCCTGCAACTCCAAAGTAGGTTCAAAGCAATTGAAAGTCTCTCAGCAAAAAACTTTCTCTCTGTAGTTACGCTTCTACTAGTCTTCATCATAGCTAAATATATTATATTTTGAATTATAATTGTAGAATGAAATTATGTCAATAAAGAATGCACTATCTCTTCTCCAATTATAATATCTTCTGGAGTAGTAATCTTTATATTGTTGTAACTTCCTTCATACAAAAAAACTCTTTTATTAAGTTTTTCTATAAGCATTGTATCGTCTGTTGCAAATATACTATTTTGAACTGCATGAATATGTGCATCCTTAATTAATTGAAATTTGAAACATTGTGGAGTTTGAATACAAACAAGATCACTTCGGTTTAAAGTTGTTTGTGAAAATCCGTTTAAATCTTTCACTTTTATAGTGTCTTTAGGTTCTACTCCACATGCCGCAGCTCCATAAATATTAGCATATTCTATGCCTTTATCAATTATTTCACTGCTTACAAAGGGTCTTGCACCATCATGTATTAAAACTACCTGACAGTTATCTATAGCATTAAGCCCATTCAAAACAGATTGCTGTCTCTCTTCTCCACCACAAACAATTTTACTTAATTTGTGTATAGCATACTTTTCAATAATTTTTTCACAAAAATGAATATCATCAAAAGCTGCAACTAAAATTATGTTATCAATATTTTTGTTCCTTTGAAAAGCTTCTAAAGTGTATGCTAAAATAGGCTTTTCATTCACTTCCAAAAACAATTTATTTACATTTTTATGCATTCTCTTACCTTTGCCACCAGCTACAATTATGGCACAATTTTTATCCATTACTATTCTCCCGATAAAATTCATCTTTTTGTCTAGCAAAAATCATTCTTCCTGCTGCAGTTTGAAGTACTGAAGTAACTACTACATCTAAGTTTTCACCTATATGTTTCCTTCCACCTTCTACTACAATCATTGTACCATCATCTAAATATGCCAAACCTTGATTTGATTCTTTACCATCTTTCACAATAGCAATTTTCATTTCTTCTCCTGGCAAAACCACTGGCTTGACTGCATTTGCCATCTCATTGATATTAAGTACTGGAACGCCTTGAACTTCTGCAACTTTATTTAAGTTATAGTCATTTGTTATTACTTTACCATTTAATACTTTTGCAAGCTTTAAAAGTTTAACATCTACTTCAAGTATTTCCGGGAAATCTTTTTCATATATTTCCACTTCGATATCTAATTCCTTCTGAATTTTATTTAATACGTCTAATCCTCTTCTGCCTCTGTTTCTTTTTAAGCCATCTGCTGAATCTGCAATATGTCTTAATTCATCTAAAACATAATTTGGTATTACAAGCGTTCCTTCAATAAATCCAGTTTTACAAATATCAAAAATTCTTCCATCGATAATTACAGATGTATCTAATATTTTAGGGGTTCCCTTATATGCTGCTTTAGCTTTCTTTTCTTTATTTATGCTAGGTTTTTTTATATTCCCGAAAAATGCCATTATCTCTTCTCTTTTTTTAATTGTCAAATCTCCAGTTATTACAGAGACAATAACGCAAATCATAAGTGCAATAACCTTCCACAAAACATTCTCGATGTTAAAAATACTTACAAACAAGTAAGAAACAATCAATCCAACTACCGCACCTGCTGTTCCAAAAATTATTTCTGAGATTGGAGTCTTCTGCATTGACTTTTCAGAATAATCTATAAAATAAAAAATACCTTTTATTATCCAAGGGGAAATTAAAAATAATATAAAACCAAATAATAATGAACATAAAATATAAAATAATACCATTTGAATAGTCCCATGAAATGGAACTAACTTTGAGAAATACTCTAAACTAAGAATAGTTCCTGCTAAAATATAACCAAGGATTATTCCTATAGCTGTAAAAATTCCTCTTAATAATTTTTTTATCAAACATTTCACCTCCTAATTTAATTATTAACAATTTTTTTCATTTTAAATCTTTAATTTGAAATTGCCTAATACTATTACTATATATTATCATCATTTTTTTTTCAATATAAGTGGAACTTTTTTAATTATATTTAATTTTGTTCAGACTTTTTTAACAATTCAAAGGCTGTTTCCAGTTTCAAATTATATACAAGCATTATTTCACTAGCTAGCATTTCTTCTGCTTCTTCAAGAATTTTTTCTTCACCTTGTGGCATGAGCTCTGCTTTCTTTATATATTGCAAATCTCTAATAACTTCTGCAGTTTTTAATATATCACCAGTTAATATTTTTAGCTTATTTTTTCTATATCTTCTATTCCAATTATCATCTATTTCTTTTGCATCTTCTTCAATTATGATGAGAGCTTTATTTATCATCTCCTTACTCGAAATTTTTCTTATATTATATAAATTCAGCCTTTCTATTGGAATATAAAACTTCATTCCATTAATTATAAAGTCAATTGTAACATAATCATAAGTTTTTTTATCTATTTCTCCTTTTTCTAATGAACTAATCACACCAGCACCATAATTTGGAATAAAGACTTGTTCACCAATTTTTGACATGCTTATCCCCCTATAAATAAAAGAGTTACTGATTTATTATATAGTTGTTACAACAAATTTGTACTACTTTTGTTGACAATGTATTATAATTAATTTTATAATCATTTTGAACCGTATAATAAAATCATTTTAGGGAGATGAGCCTCATGAAAGATATTATTTTTGATGAATTCCAGAACAATGTAAACGAATCACTAATTAGACATAAAAGCCTTCTAGATATCTTGTCTAAACTTCAAGAATCAGAGGCTAGAATAAATAGAGCTGTTGTTAAATCTGTAACTAATTGCGGTTGTATTTCATTAAATGCTGAAAAGCAACATATTCCAAATAAAGATTCAGATATAGATATAGAAGATTTAAAAGTTTGCTTAAGCAGTCATGTTAACGGAACACTTTGTGATAGCTGCCGTGAAATAATCGCTAGCGAAATCGGCAGAAACTTATTTTATATTTCTTCCTTATGTAATACTTTAGACCTAAATCTATACGATATTTTGCTTAAAGAAAATGACAAATTTAATACTTTAGGAAAATATAATTTTAGATAAAATAATAAGACTTCAAACAAACTAGTGGGTTAGGCGTGCTAATGTTAACTCGTGAACCATGAAAGTTGATACTTAAAATTTCATGGAAAGCAAATTGCAGGTTGTTTTAATTGACAATTGTCAATTAAAACAACCTGCAATTTGCTTTCAAACATTTTAAAATTTATATTTAATTCGTAATATGTTTCTACTACCTATATAATTTTAAATTTGTTTATTAAGTATAAATTGCTCTCTTAATCTTCTAAGTCCATTTTTGATAGCCTTTGCTCTTGCCTCTCCTATACCTTCAACATTATCTAAATCATCATATGATGCTTCCATAACTGATTTTAATTCTTTGAAATGCTTAACTAAATTTTCGATTACATTCGTAGGTATCCTTGGAATCTTATTTAACATTCTGTATCCTCTAGGTGAAATAAGAGTATCGACGAGAGGCACTCCACTATAACCCAACACTTTAGAAATTGAATCTAAATCTAAAATATCACTATAATTCATAGTTTGCAAACTTTTATAAACATCATTAAAATGAACTCCCGATTGGCAATAATCTCTTATTAAAAATATGCCATCCTGTTCAATATTTCTAACAAGTTCTATTAGCTGCATTGAAATAAGTCTGCCTTCATTTCCAAGCTCATAAACATATCTTTCTACCTCATATACTATTCTCATTACCATTTCTGTTCTCTGAATAGCCGTAACAACATCAAAAAGTGTTGCTAAATCCTGAAATTCCAAAAGATTTAAATTTGTTACCACTCTTTCTAATACAATTACATACTTCTCCAAGGTTTGAAGTGCTTGATTAGCTCTTCCAAGAATTATACTGCTATCTCTTAATACATACTTTATTTCATCTTTATAAACTGTAATTACATTTCTTCTCTGTGAAATAGCAACAACTATAGTCCCTGTTTGCCTTGCTACTCTATGTGCTGTTCTATGTCTAGTTCCCGTCTCAAAAGTAGGAATCGTAGAGTCCGGGAGAAGTTGAACATTTGCACTTACAATTTTTTTTAAATCTGAACTTAATACTATTGCACCGTCCATCTTAGCAAGCTCATATACGTAGGAAGGACTATAATCAGAATTTATTTTAAATCCTCCATCTACTATATTTAAAATATCTTGATCATCACCTAAAACTAAAAGTCCTCCAGTTTTCGCCCTTAAAATATTTTCTAGACCTTCCCTTAGAGGAGTACCAGGAGACATAATCTTTAATAAATCAATTAACTTTTTATCTTTTTTTAATCTATACTCATTCACACACATCACCCTAATTTAAAATACTTTACTTATAGCTTCTTTCAAAGAAGATACCCCTATAATTTTGATATCTTCTGCTTTAACCTTTTCTTCGTTTCTTTTGGGTATTATAACATTTGAAAATCCCATTTTCTCAGCTTCAAGAACTACTCTATCGCAAAAAGAAACTGGTCTTACCTCTCCTGTCAATCCTACTTCACCTACAATTATAGTTCTGTCCATTTTCATAAACTTGCTTTTAATGCTTGATATCAATGCAATTGCAAGACCTAAATCTCCATAAGTACCTTCTAAATTCAATCCTCCAACTACATTTACATAAACATCACAATTATAAAATGGAACTTTAAGTTTCTTTTCTAATACTGCTAGAATAAGGTTTAATCTTGAAGAGTCTACTCCTATAACGGTTCTTCTAGGCATTACAGCTTTTGTTTCACTAACAAGTGCTTGAATTTCAACTAAAATCGGCCTAGTTCCTTCAACTGTAGCAATTACTACCGAACCTTCCTGATTAAAACTTGTTTCTTCTAAGAATACATTTGAAGGATTATTTATTTCAATTAGCCCCTCTTCTCTCATTTCAAACACACCTATTTCGCTAGTAGTACCGAAACGATTTTTTATTGTCCTCAAAATTCTATACTCTTCTGTTCTTTCACCCTCAAAGGAAAGTACTGTATCAACCATATGTTCTAAAACCCTAGGTCCTGCAAGTTCCCCTTGTTTTGTAATATGTGCAACTATAAAAAAAGCTATTCCTTGAAGTTTACCAATTCTCATAATTTCATTGGAACATTCTCTAACCTGAGATACACTGCCCGGTGCTGATGTTATTTCAGGTTTATATAATGTTTGAATCGAATCCATAATTACAAACTTTGGTTTTAACTCATCTATATTCTTTTCTATTATATCTATATTCGTTTCAGCTAAAATAAAAAGATTTTCAGATGTAATATTTAATCTGTCACCTCTCATTTTAATTTGTTCTCCCGACTCTTCTCCAGAAACATATAGCACCTTACCATAGCTTTCTGCAATATTATTTGCACTTTGAAGAAGCAAAGTTGATTTTCCAATTCCAGGAGCACCAGATATAAGCGTTAAGGATCCCTTAACTAAACCTCCACCTAATACTCTATTTAGCTCCTTTATTCCAGTATTATACCTTTCATATTCTCCCGATTTAATATTTTGTATACATACTGATTGCGTTTCTATATTTGATATAGTGTTTTTTTTGTTTTGGACTACTTGCTCTTCTACTAGCGTATTCCAAGCACCACAACCAGGACATTTGCCCATCCATTTCAAACTTTCATGACCACATTCCTGACAAATATACACTGTTTTAACTTTAACCATACTTATATCCTCCAATTACTACAATATTTATTATACAATACTTTTTAATGAATTTGTAACCTTTTAGACATAAAAAAGTAACAAGCAATTTGCTTGTTACTTTTTTATGTTAAACTTTTGAAAATTGTAGCTCATTATCCTTTAAAGAAACCGATATTTCATCACCATTCTTAACTATTCCACTTAAAATTTGTTCTGATATTTTATCTTCAACTATTTTAGTTATCGTTCTTCTTAGTGGTCTAGCACCATAAGTTGGATCAAAACCTTTTTCTGCTAAATATTTTTCAGCTTCTTCAGAAAAATTAACGTTTATATCTTGTTCCTCAAGCCTTGCACAAACAGACTTTAACATCAATTTTACTATTTCTTTTAAGTCGCTTTCCTCTATTTTATGGAATACAATGGTATCATCTATTCTATTTAAAAATTCAGGTCTAAAGGAATGTTTTAACTCTTCAAGAACATTTTCTTTCATCTTTTCATATTCATTTTCTTTTTCATCTTTTGAAGTAGCAAATCCCATTGATTTTTGTTTCTTGATTGTAGATGCCCCTACATTTGAAGTCAATATTATAATTGTATTTCTAAAATTTACTGTTTTACCTTTCCCATCAGTCAATCTTCCATCCTCAAGAATTTGGAGAAGAATATTAAACACTTCAGGATGAGCTTTTTCTATTTCATCGAACAGTAAAACAGAATATGGTTTTCTACGAACCCCTTCAGTAAGCTGTCCTCCTTCGTCAAAGCCAACATATCCAGGAGGCGATCCTATAAGTCTTGATACAGAATGTTTCTCCATATATTCAGACATATCGATTCTTATCATATTGCTTTCATCACCAAACATAGCTTCTGCAAGTGCTTTAGAAAGTTCAGTCTTTCCAACACCCGTTGGTCCTAAGAAAATGAACGATCCTATTGGCCTCTTAGGGTCTTTTAACCCTACTCGTGCTCTTCTAACTGCTCTAGAAACTGATTTTACTGCTTCTTCTTGCCCTATAACCCTATTATGAAGTATTTCCTCCAATTTTAATAATTTTTCTGATTCCCTTTCAGTTAACTTTTCTACTGGCACATTAGTCCATTTAGAAACTATTGCTGCTATTTGCATTTCTGAAACAATATGATTTTCACCACCACTGCCGCTCTTCCAGTTTTTCTTAAACTCATCTATCTTTTCTTTTAGCTCTTTTTCTTTATCTCTAAGTCTTGCTGCTTTTTCAAAATCTTGAAGTCTTATAGCATCTGCTTTTTCTTTAGCAGCCTTTTCCATTTCTTCTTCATATTTTTTTAAATCAGGTGGTGCTGTCAAGTTTTCTATTCTAACCTTTGCTCCTGCCTCATCAATCAAATCTATTGCTTTATCTGGTAAAAACCTATCAGTTATGTATCTATCTGATAAATTCACTGCCGCTTCTAATGCATCATCAGTAATTTTAACTCCATGGTGAGCCTCATACTTGTCTCTTAAACCTCTTAAAACTAAAATTGCTTCTTCCTTTGATGGTTCTCCCACAGTAACTGGCTGAAATCTTCTTTCTAAAGCTGCATCTTTTTCAATATACTTTCTATATTCATCTATAGTAGTTGCACCTATACATTGTATTTCGCCTCTAGCTAGAGATGGCTTTAAAATATTAGAAGCATCGATTGCACCTTCTGCTCCTCCTGCTCCTACAATAGTATGAATTTCATCTATAAAGAGCAATACATTTCCTACACTTTTTAGTTCCTGCATAACCTTTTTTAGTCTTTCTTCAAACTCACCCCTATATTTAGAGCCAGCAACCATAGACGAAATATCAAGTGTAACTACCCTTTTATCTTTAAGTATTTCAGGTATATTTCCAGATACTATCCTTTGAGCTAAACCTTCTGCTATAGCTGTCTTACCAACACCAGGATCTCCAATTAGACATGGATTGTTTTTTGTCCTTCTGCAAAGTATTTCAAGTACTCTTTGAGTCTC
>JAJXWJ010000030.1 GCA_021781655.1 Bacillota bacterium
AAAAAATTTTTTTAAAAAGGTCTTTTTGTCATGCACATTTCTATAATTAGTTGATTCAAATGGTTTTGAAACCCTAATAGCTGCTATTGCAGCTCTATGAGAATCATTATTAATCGACTATACTAATTTTTATTTGTTCTAAAAATGTTTTGCAACCTAAAAGAACGTCTTCATAGGTTTCATCAAAGTTACCTGTATACCACGGATCTCTTATATCCCTAGGACTTTCTGTAAAGTCTAAAAGTCTTCGTATTTTGTTTTCTGAGTCTTGTCCAAAAATTCTTTGCATATTTGAAATGTTGCAGCTATCCATTGCAATTATATAATCATATTTTTCATAATCGCTTTTCTTAATTTGAACTGCATATTTACCTTCTACACTAATGCCGTACTGAGCAAGCTTTTTCCTCGTTCCACTATGAACTTTACTTCCAATTTCCTCTGTGCTAGTAGCTGAAGAAGCAATGTAAAATTCCTTATCTAGCCCTTGTTTTTTTACCATATCCTTTAACACAAATTCCGCCATTGGCGATCTGCATATATTGCCGTGACAGACAAACATTATTTTTATCATTTGTACTTCTCACCCTTTTCAAACTATTTATATAATTTATTATATCATATGTTTCTATAGTGTAAGTATTTTTCATCTCAAATGCAATAGTAGTCATTTTTTATCAAATATAGTATTATATATATACTAAAACATTTTTAAAGAAAGGATCTTAAATATGAACAAAAGAAATAAAGTTATTCCAATATTGGTTTTAGTATGTGCTTTGCTTTTAACCTCCTGTTCAACTAAAGCTAATGTTACTAAAACCTCAAATATAAACGGTCCGTTATTACCTGCTTATTCCTTAAGTGTTAGCTCAAAAAAATGGGGTTATGTAGATAGTACGGGGAAATTTGTAATTAGCCCTAAATATGATAGTGCTATGGATTTTCAATCTAACAATATTGCTATAGTTACTGTTAATAATAAATATGGACTTATTAACAAAAATGGAACTACTGTGCTTCCAATTTCTTATGACTACATAACAAATTTTTCGGAAGGTTATGCTGTAGCTACAAAGGATTCTACAAATTTTCTTATTGATGAAAAAGGGAAAACAATATATTCCTCAACTTCGCCAATTATGACTTATTCTGATGGCATGTGCCTTTTTTCTAAAAATATTAATGGTCAGTCACTTTATGGGTATTTAGATAAAACAGGGAAAGTTAAGCTAGATGCTAAATACTTAAATGCTGAACCTTTTAACGGCGACAAGGCACTTGTGGAAACTTCAGACAACAAATATCATCTTATCGACACAAATGGAAATATTATTACTTCCTATAGCTTCAATGATTTATATTCCTATTCTGATGATACAATTGTTTATAATGATTCAAAAACTAGCCTCAATGGTTATATAAATGCCAATGGAACAGTTATTGTACCTGCTAAGTTTGAAGAAGCTGACCCTTTTAAGGATGGTTTTGCCATTGTAGCTGTAAGTAGTGGCAATTATCAGCCTCCTAAATACGGTATTATAAATAAAAGCGGCAATTATGTTGTTACTCCACAGTATACATCGATTACTTATTTAGGTAATGGACTTTTTTCTGTTACTAAAACTGGCGATACTACTAACATTACTTTTCAGCCAGCGGCAATAATAAATTCTAGTGGAACACTGCTTACTGATTTTAAATATTATGGAGTTGGTAGTTTTTCAAATGGCTATGCATCAGTTTCAGATAACAATTCCACATATTTTATTAATACGAAGGGACAGGCGGTTTCAACTTTACCAAAGTTTAGTGGTAATGGTACTTTAAATTTAAATGGAAACATTATTGAAGCAAATATAGATAACAGATTATCCTATGTAACAAAAGCTAATAAAGTTATTTGGATGTCAAATAATATATACAATTTAAACAATGGTATTTCTGTAAGCGAAGTGAAGTACAGACCAAACAGATTGAATTTAATTTATTATCCACAAATTTCTGGTATTAAAAATAGTTCTGCTGAAGCCTCTATAAATAATGAACTAAAAAATGATTTTATAGGCTCTGTTAAAGCTACCGACCCAAATACTGACACTACGATTGATTTTCTTGCATCTCAAAACAAAAATCTTTTAATAATAGAGCAAACTGGTTATATTTATCCTATAGGTGCTGCACACGGAATGCCAGTTGATGATTATTTTAGCATAGATTTAAATACAGGAAAATTTTATAAGCTTTCAGATTTATTTAAACCAGGAAGTAGCTATGCTAATAAAATAAATAACTTAATAAAAGCTGACATAAAAGCAAACAATTCACAATACTTCCCTGATGCTTTTACTGGAATAACTGCTGATCAAAGCTTTCATGTTACAAAAGATTCTCTTGTAATTTATTTTTCACCTTATGAAATAGCTCCATATGCCGCTGGCTACCCAAGCTTTAATATAAGTTGGAAGGATTTAATGGATGTTATAAATACTGATGGTTCCTTCTTTAAAGCTTTTGATAAAAATACTAATGGTTCTATTGTAAATAATAGTGCTTCTGAAAGTGATATAAAAAATGCAATAGATACTTATGAAAACACTTTAGTTTCTGCAATTAATAATCACGATTTTTCAATTGTATCTCCAATTCTATATAACGGTAGTAACCTTTATAAGGATCAAGAAAATCTTATTACAAGTCTAAGCAAGCAAGGAATTACAGAAACCTTTGGAAGCTTTACACTTGATAAGGTAGAATTCAATTCTAACAAAACAGAATGTAAAGCTTATGTAGATGAAACAGTAACTATTAATTACCCTAAAAAAGCAACTGTAACTAAACAGTACAGCTATATTTACACTCTTAATTATTCAAAAGTCTTAAGTAAATGGCAACTAAGCGATATCGCTACTTGGAAAAAATAGAGTGTCCCCAAAGGTGCCTGACCCCTAAGGGGTCAGGCACCTAAAATTGTTTTCCTAGTATTTGGTTTTTACCTTTTGTTTTTGCTTCATACAAAGCATCATCTGCTTTTTTTATAAATTCTATAATTTTGAATTTATCATTTGGAATTATAGTTGAAGCACCTAAAGTTACTGTGACAAAATTACTTGATTTTGAAAATCCATGTGATAATTTTAAGTTTTCAACTATTTTTCTAAAGTTTTCTCCGAAAATAATTGCTTCATCAAGAGAAGTATTTGGAAGCAAAATCACAAATTCATCTCCTCCATATCTCGCTGCAAAGTAATCACTTTTTAAGGATGAAGTTAAAGCTCTACTTATGCACAACAAGCAGTTGTCACCTTCTGTATGTCCATAATTATCGTTGTATTGCTTAAAGTAGTCTATATCAAAAATAATAATGGAAAGGCTGTTATTTTCTTTTTTAGCTGCATCCCATATTTTTTCTATGACCTCGTCCAACTTTCTTCTATTAGGTATTTTAGTTAGTCCATCATTTTCTGATATATATTTTAATTTTTTGTTTAAATCCTCTAATTGTTTTTGAATTTTTCTTCTTTGTTTAACCTCAGTTACAAGACTTCTAGTTTTAATTGCATTATTTATTCCAATTGCTGCATAAGATGAAAGTGCCTTTATCATTTCAATAGTAAACATTGAAAAAGAATCTATTTCATTTACCTGAACCGTCATAACTCCTATTAAATTATTATCGATTATAAGCGGGCAAAACATTGCTGAGTTAAGGTCTACCTTTTCATCTCTAACGATGTAATCCACATTATCCATATAATTTAAATCTTCATTGTATATATCATTAATAACAATGTACTTATGTTCTTTTAAACATTTTGCAGACATACTTGCTGTGTCATCAAAACTAACATCTGGCATTAAAATTTTGATATTGTCTTGAATATAATATGGAAAACTTATTTTTCTTTCATCCTTATTATATAGACCTATACCGAAATTATTTATTTTCATAAAACTTTGTATAGTAGAAAAGAGCATTTGACATATTTGTTCCAGTTCTAAGGTAGTTGTTATTTTCCCTCCAAGTTCACTTATAATAGAAATATTTTTAATTACTTCTACAAGCTTATCTGCTTTTAATTTTGCTATTTTGTTTTTTTCTGATATTCTCCTGTTTTCATCCTCTAACTTCTCAAGCTGAAGCCTTAAATTTAAAGACTTGGCTCTGCTTTGAAATTTAATACTTCTTTGCATTGATTCATTTTCAAAGTATATTTTATAATATTTATTACAATTAATAACATCCCCAATAGCTTCATAAAAGTTTATTAACCCTTTACAAATTTCCATAGTTTTATTGTAATATTTACTTCCTGTAGAAATAATGTATGCCTCATTTAGCTTTTCAAGAGCAGCTTCATTTTTTCTATTTCTCTCAAGAAATTTGCTATATTGAAGCAATAGGTCAATTTTAGCACAATCGTATGTAATCTTTGAAGCCAAATCCATAGCTTTTAAAAAGCATCTTTCACCTTCTGAAAAATTTTCTTTTTTTTCATAGGTTAAGGCTAAAAGCACATATGCCTCTATAATACCTATCTTGTATTCATTTTTTAATAAATATATAAGCGATTCATTTAAATATCTTAATGCTGTATTATAATTTCCAAGTTTAAATTGTATATCACCAATATTTGACAACACTTCACCAAAGGTACCTAAATAAA
Source organism: Bacillota bacterium (assembly GCA_021781655.1). Taxonomy (GTDB): domain Bacteria; phylum Bacillota; class Clostridia; order Clostridiales; family Clostridiaceae; genus JAJXWJ01. Next base: position 4,668 of record JAJXWJ010000030.1, read on the forward strand.
ATAATTTTTTATCTAGTTCTGCTGCCAAATTAAAATGATAAATAGCCTCTTCATAACAATCCAATTTTCTATATATTTTGCCGATATTATTATAAATTTTAGCAGTATAATATTCTATACTTACATTTTTATAAAAATTATTGCTGTGAATTAATATTTTAGATAACCTTTCTGCACAATTATAATAATCGAGACTCTTTTCGTATTCTTCGATATTAAAGAAAATATCTCCCACCACCAAATTTGCTAAAAGCTGCAAGTCGCAAACATGCTCTTTTTGGGAAATACTGATGGATTCAAATAAATTCATCATAGCCTCTTCGTATTTATTAACTTTAAAAAGAGCTCGTCCTAAATTTAATAGTGCAAAAGCCATTCCAATTTGATAATTTTCTTTTTTTGACTCTTCATAAATTTGAAAAATAAACTTTATTTTATAATCTGGATCTGAATAAATATCTCTTTTTAACCTATTTACTAACTTGTAAATTGAAGAATTAACACTTATGTCCTTCATTTTTTCATCCCCAATACCCTATAAATTAAACCTAAAATAAATATAAAATTAAATTATTTTTTAATGATGAAAACTAATTTTTTCACTGGAATTAGCCACCGGATTATTTTTTAAATGCTCCAATTCCTTTTTTAAATCACGAAGTAGTAAAAATACCATGTCTCGACTAACTCCATGTCTAATCAAAATACGCTGAACAGTTTGATTTTCTCTATTACTAGGTAAAGGATAAGATGCTATTTGCCAACCGTGCATTCTTAATCTATCTGATAGATCATATAAATTAAAACCACTATTTTTTTCGTCTTTAAGTGAATAGCAAACAGCTGGTATTCCACCATGTCCATCATATAATATATCAAGAATATCTATTTTTTTAAGTTCATTTCCTAAATATTGAGCTGTTTTTGCACAGTCTTCATGAATTGCTGTGTATCCTTCTCGACCTAATCTTAAAAACTTATAATATTGTGAAATAATTTGTCCTGCTGGTCTTGAAAAATTAAGAGCAAAGGTCGGCATCTGTCCACCTAAATAATCTACGTTAAATATTAATTCTTCTGGTAAATCAATAGCGTTTCTCCAAATTACCCAACCAACTCCTAGAGGTGCCATTCCAAATTTATGACCAGAAGCATTTATAGATTTAACCCTTTCGATTTTAAAATCCCATTTTAAATTTCTATGTATAAATGGTGCTATAAAGGCTCCACTAGCTCCATCTACATGTATAGGAATACTTATTCCTTTTTCTTCTTCTATTTCATCTAAAGCTTTTGCTATTGCTTCTACTGGCTCGTATATTCCTATATAAGTACTACCTAAGGTTACAACTACACCAATTGTATTTTCATCACAATATTGTTTTAACTGATCTGGTTCCATCCCAAGAGCATCCTTTTTTAAAGGAATTTCTCTAATCTCAACATCAAAGTAACGTGCAAACTTATGCCAACATATTTGAACTGGGCCACAAACTATATTTGGCTTTTCTGTTGACTTGCCTTCCTTTTCACGTTTTTTTCTCCATCTCCATTTTAGTGCAAGACCTCCTAGCATTGCTGCTTCGCTAGAGCCAGTAGTTGAACAACCGATGCTGTCTTTTATTTCTGGTGAATGCCACAAATTTGCCAAAATATTTACGCATCGCTGCTCAATTTCTGCAGTTTGAGGATATTCATCTTTATCTATCATGTTTTTATCAATAGATAAATCCATTAGTTCTCTAACTTCATCTTCAATATATGTAGTACAAAAGGTGGCTAGATTTTGACGAGCATTTCCATCCATGAAAAGTTCATCACTTATAAGTTGACGAATTGCAGCTGGATCAGAAATCTTTTCTGGCAATTCATTTTTAGGAAGTTGCCTTTCTGAAATTGGATTTGTATAGATGTCTCTAAATTCTTCTTCATCTTTTTTCTTCTTATTACGATGTAAAGTCATTGTTATCCCCCCTAGATTATATATCTATATAAGTATAATTATAGTAAATTTTTTCATTATAACAAACACTTTTATTAAATATTTTTAGAAATTTAATATATCCATTAATAATTGTTTCCAAAACAATAGCATCTATACGTAAAAAAGTCATCTTTTTACTTTATAGATGACTTTTTCTTTGTTATCATATGTTTTTGAGGTCTAATTGTTATATCTGTCAGTACCGTACCTTCTCTTTGATTTAATATCATTTTCACTGCATCCGCTACACATTGTCCAGTAATAAAGCTTTCTTCAACTTCTCCTTCTTTAAAATTAGCATTATTATAAAAATTTGTTTTAGTCATATCTGGATGTATTGTAACTACCTTTACACCTTTTTTTCTTGTTTCCTCAAACAAACTTTCACTAAAGTGACTTAAGCCTGCTTTTGAAGCAGAATAAGCTGCTCCTATTGGACTTATCACTTTAGCGGTGATGGAAGAAATATTGATTATGAAGCCTTGGCTTTCCTTTAAAGTTCTCAATAATAGATGGGTTAATATTATTGGAGCTTCCAGGTTTGTTGCTATAATATCATGAAGCTTTCTTGTATTTATTTCTTCATGAGGACCGAAATACCCTACACCTGCATTATTTACAAGTATATATATTTCTTTTTCATAACTTTTAATTTCCTTAACTTTTTCTTCTAAAATATTTGATTTTGTTATATCGCAATTTATTAAAATAAAGTTTTCATTTTTATAATCAATTTTTGAAAAATCTCTAGCAAGTCCATAAACCTTAAAATTAAGTTCTACAAGTTTTTTAGCTATTTCCAGCCCTATTCCTGATGATGCACCCGTTACTATTGCTGCTTTCAAAGTAATTCATCTCCTAAATATATATTTTATTACTTTCCACATATTTATTAACTTGGGCTTTTAGGATACCCTTAATTTCTTCAATATGAACATTATTGTAACTGCAGCTTCCTGCTTCTAAGGTGAAAGGATAAGATAAAATCTTTGAATTTGGTCTTAGTTTGTTCATTATTTTAAGATAATCCTTAGCTACTCTAAAAACACCTATACTTACTTCTAAGACTTCTCTATTGCCTAAATATTCAAAAGTTTTTTGTACACAGCTTTTATAAATATCAATCCACTTATCCACATAAAGCACAGGGTCAAAGCAAATTCTTACCTTCCAGCCTAAATCTATAGCTTCACATATATTTGTTAGTCTTTTATTTAATGAAGGTGTCCCTTTTTCAAACTCATTTACTATTTCATCTGGAGATATGGTCCATGCTAATATTACATTTTTTATAGGATGTATATCTTTTATACTATCAAAATTTGCACTTTTAGTTCTTATTTCTATCTTTAAATTTTTATTTTCCATTGCTGCTGCTATCCACTTATGAAGAAATGCTGTAATGTTTTCCACTGCCATTAAATCCGTATCATATGAAACACACAAATATAAAGGATGCTGTTTTAAAATATTCAAAGTTTCTTCAATGGCTGCTTCAATATTAACAAATATGACTATATTGCTAGAAGGATACATGCCTTGCAAATAGCAATATTCACAGTTATAAATACAGTTCATTACTGAAGAAGTGTAATAAAAATTATCATTTCCAAAACTATCACACATATTTGAACCTTCATATATAAACTTTTCTTTTTTAACTGCTAGTATTAGCTTAGGGCTGTTTTTTTGAGCTACAAAATCTTGATGGCTTTTACAAAATACATCTTTATAATGATCTATTTCTACTATAATACTATTTTTAAACTTAGATATAATTTCCTTTGTAAGGTTATAATTATAAGCTTCTTTTTCTATGTAAATATGTGAAAAGCTACAATTCCATAAGTTCTTGTCTAAGTTGTCCAAATATCTTCTTCCCTTCCATTTTAGATTTGCACTTAAACTCTGAATAACTTTTAAGTTTTTCTAAAAGTTGTCTATTTCTAAGCTTATAATGTTTACACAGCTTAGAAAGTTCAATTTTCATAGAAGTTGTGAGCTTAAGATTTTGTACTAATAAATCTAATATGCAAACTTCATCGCTGGTAAAGATGTTTTTTTTATCATATTTTTCTTCACTTATTGAATCTATCCATAATAAAACTTCAGGCATACTTCTTTTTAGTAAGCTTTTAATGTTATTTGAATTTACACTTTCAGGTTTTAAAAAATCAGATACAATCTTTATTATATAGATATTATGAGGTTTAAGAAACATAACTGCTGTTTGAAAGAAAAAAGCTCCTTCCAGATCTACAATATCCCCTTCAACCTTTTCCATAACTGCCTTTGGAAAAGAATGAAGAGTTCCTTCTGAAAAAGGATGCTTTAAAAGCATGTCTGGATAAAGAGCTTTATTCGCGTAGCTATCCAGAACCTTATTGCACATAATGACTTGCCCCTCACAAAGGTTTTCATTAACAGCTCCGCAAATTCCAATATTAATAAAAATATCATCTTCTTTATAATTAAAACTATTTAAAATATAGGTTACAGCTACAGATGCTTTTAAGCTTCCTACTCCGCTAATAATAAGTAGTTTATCTATAGCTTTAAAAACTTGAAACTTTTTAGCTTCCATCACCTTTTTCATTTTATAATAGGAAATAATAGGTTCTGCTTCATAATACATTGCTGTTAAAAAATATATCATTTTAACTACTCCATAATTATAAACTGTATATTGTTTCTAGGGCTATTTCTATCATATTAGTAAAGGTATTTTGCCTTTCCTCAGCAGTAGTTAGCTCTCCTGTAACTAAATGGTCACTAACAGTCATTATGCCAAGAGCATCCACTTCAAACTTAGCTGCTATGGTATATAAAGCTGCTGCTTCCATTTCTACTGCTAGTACACCAAAATCAGCCCAAATTTTATATGCATCTTCCTTGTCTCCATAAAAGGTATCTGAACTTAAAATGTTTCCTACCTTTGGTTCTATACCCTTTGCAATGCTTACATCATATGCTTTCTTTAATAATTTAAAGCTGGCAGTAGGTGCATAGCTACAACCATTAAATCTTAGACTGTTTATATTAGAATCTGTAGATGCTGACATAGCAATAATTACATCCCTTACTTTAACTTCTTTCTTATAAGCACCACAAGTTCCGACTCTTATTAAATTTTTAACTCCATAGGACTGAATAAGCTCCGTTGCATAAATTGAAATAGACGGCATTCCCATTCCTGTTCCTTGGACTGATACTCTTTTTCCTTTATATGTACCAGTAAACCCGTACATTCCTCTTATTTCATTGTAACATATTACATCCTCCAAAAAATTTTCAGCTATGAATTTTGCTCTCATTGGGTCACCAGGAAGTAGTACGCTCTCTGCAATTTGATCTTCTTTTGCTCCTATATGAATACTCATTTTATTTCCCCCATTCTAATTTAAAATATCTTTAAGAAAACTTGTTCCATTTTCAAGTTTTTCTGTACTTAAAATTTCTGCTATGGTCTGCCCCATGTCTGCAAAGGTTGCTCTAGTTTTTAAGTTAACACCACTTTTTAGCTTTTCCCCATATCCAAGGAAAGGAACATATTCTCTAGTGTGATCTGTTCCTGGCACAGTTGGATCGCAGCCATGATCTGCAGTTATAAATAAAACATCCTCTTCCTTCATAGCGTTAACTATCTCTCCAAGTCTTACATCAAACTCTTCAAGACCTTTTCCATATGCTTTAAAGTCATTTCTATGTCCCCACTTCATGTCGAAATCAACAAGATTTGTATAAATTAAGCCTTTATTATCGCTCTTCATGTATTGTAAAGTTTTGCAAACTCCGTCCATATTATCTATTGTATGAACAGCTTCAGTAATTCCTTTTTTACAAAATATATCTTCAATTTTCCCTACTGCCATTACAGCTAACCCTTTATTTTTTATTTTATCTAACACCGTATCATATGGTGGCACTAACGAAAAATCTCTTCTATTAGGTGTTCTAACAAAGGCACCTTTTTCACCTTTAAATGGTCTTGCTATAACCCTAGCAACAGCATGTTTGCCAACTAAAATTTTTCTTGCTGCTTCACAAATTTTATATAGTTCTTCAACTGGCACTACTTCTTCATGGGCAGCTATTTGAAATACGCTATCTGCAGAAGTATATACAATTAGCTTGCCAGTTTTAATATGTTCTTCTCCTAATTCCTCTAATATAACCGTACCAGAAGCGGCTTTATTTCCTAAAGTGCCTCTATTTACTGAGCTTTCAAAAGCATCCATAATTTCTTTTGGAAAACCATTTGGATATGTTGGAAAGGGTTTATTTGAAATAATCCCCGCCATTTCCCAATGTCCTGTAGTTGTATCCTTGCCTCTCGATTTTTCAGCAAATCTTCCAAAAACTCCTTCTGGTTTTAAAACCTTTGATAAGCCTTTTATAGTATCTATATTTCCAAGGCCTATTTTCTCCATATTAGGAACTTTAAGTCCGCCTAGTTTTTTTGATACGTTGCCTATGGTATTGCAATTGTAGTCACCAAAATCTTTTGCATCTGGCATTTCTCCCATTCCTACACTGTCAAGTACAATCCAAATTACTCTGTTTATTTCTCCCATAGTAGTGCACCTCCACTTACTTTTGTATAATATTATAAATCAAAGGTAACTCATTCTTTTTTTCTTTTTCTATTAAATAATTTTCTAAAACATCTCTTTTAGCTTTTTCTATTTTTCCTTCATCATTTCCATGAATATATGCTATTGTTTCTCCTTTTAAAACCCAATCTCCTCTTTTTTTATTTAATACTATGCCTACTGCCAAATCAATCACATCATCTTTTACTTTTCTTCCTGCACCAAGTTCCATAGCAATAAGGCCAATTTTTTCTGAATTTATTTTATTGACATAGCCTTCTTTATTACTCTTAACTTCTGTTATATACTTTGCTTTTGGAAGCTCATAGTCAAAATCTCCACCTTGAGATACAATAAATTGTTTAAATTTAGCTAGAGCCGATCCATCGCCTATTGTTTTCATAAGTAGTTCTCTAGCTTCACTTGTATCTTTTGCTTTTTGAGATAGTACAACCATATAACTTCCAATCGTTAAACAAAGCTCTAATAAATCCTTTGGGCCATTACCTTTTAAGGTATCTATAGCTTCTTTTACTTCAAGCGCATTTCCTATGGCGTATCCAAGAGGCTGATCCATATCAGAAATTACAGCTACAGTATTTCTATTTACGCTTTCTCCTATATCTACCATAGCTTCTGCTAAAGCTTTAGCATCTTCATAAGTTTTCATAAAGGCTCCATCTCCAACCTTTACATCTAAAACAATTGCATCAGCACCTGCTGCTATCTTTTTACTCATAATACTGGAGGATATTAAAGATATGTTTTCAACGGTACCTGTTACATCTCTTAAAGCATATAATTTTTTATCTGCTGGAGCTAAATCTTTAGTTTGAGCCATAATCGCCAGTTTATTTTTATTTACATTTTCCAAAAACTTTTCTTTTGAAATTTCAACGGAGAAACCTTTAAAGGATTCCAATTTGTCTATCGTCCCACCTGTATGCCCAAGCCCTCTGCCAGACATCTTAGCTACTGGTATTCCAAGTGCTGCTACCATTGGCGTTAACACTAAAGAAGTTGTATCTCCTACACCTCCAGTACTGTGTTTATCAACTTTTATACCTTCTACCATAGATAAATCTAAAATATCTCCTGAGTTAACCATAGCCATTGTTAAATCTGCCGTTTCTCTTTTATTCATTTTTTTAAAATAAATAGCCATCATTAATGAAGAAACTTGATAGTCTGGAATAATGCCTTTTGTATAACCATCTATGAAATAATTTATTTCCTCTTTAGTTAATTGTTCCCCATTCCTCTTTTTAATAATCAAATCATACATTCTCATATTAATTTACCTTGCTTTCTTCAATAATAGTAATTCCTGCGCTGGCTCCAATTCTATTTGCCCCCGCTTCTATCATAGCTTTAGCTGTGTTATAATCCCTTATACCTCCTGATGCTTTTACTCCAATGTCGTCTCCAACTGTTTCTCTCATAAGTTGCACATCCTTTATAGTGGCACCGCCTGTTGAAAAGCCTGTAGAAGTCTTCACGAAATCCGCTCCTGCTTCTTTTGCTATTGTGCAAGCTCTTACCTTTTCTTCATCTGTTAAAAGGCACGTCTCTATTATTACCTTTACAATTGCCTTCCCTTTTGCAACTTTTGTAACTGCTTCTATATCTTCCTTGACTACAGTATATTTTTTATCCTTAAGAGCGCCAATATTTATAACCATATCTACTTCTTCTGCACCATTTTCCATTGCCTCTTTTGTTTCAAAGGCTTTAACTGCCTTTGTATTTGCTCCTAAAGGAAAACCTATTACAACGCAGGTTTTAACTCCACTACCTTTAAGCTCTTCGTGAACTAACTTTGTATAATATGGATTTACGCAAACCGATGCAAAACCGTATTCTTTTGCTTCTTTGCAAAGCTTTATTACTGCTGCTTCATCAGCCTCTGGTTTTAAAATAGTGTGGTCTATGTATTTTTCAAGATTCATTTATAATTCCCCTTTCAAATATTTTGAAGTATCACTTGAACCTCTTTAATAAAATTAATAAAAACATAACCTAGACATACTTAGAGTTTCGTGCATATCTAGGTTATAGATTACTATTCTTTTCTAAGTTTTTTTATTTTTTCTTTAATTATAAATCTTTTTTATCCGAAAAACCATTACTTAAATTTCTCCTTTTGAATAATATGTATATCAATGTTTCATACCATTATAGTATAATCTTATTATAATGTTAAACTTTGGAGTGATTGTTAAATGAATATTAAGTTTACGAATAAAATTTCAGTAGAAGACTATAATAATTTAAGAAGTTCTGCTGGATGGACTATTATAGACCCTAGTCAAGCACAAACTGGAATAAATAATTCCTTATATATAGTTACAGCAAAATGTTTGGAAAAATCTATAGGCTTAGTTAGGGTTGTTGGTGATGGAGGCTACATCTGTATGCTAGTTGACGTTATTGTTTTACCAGAATATCAAGGTAAAGGCATAGGAAGAAAGCTAATGGAAGCTGCTATGAATTACATTTATAGCAGCTTAAAGGAAGGACAAACTGTATATGTTAATCTTATGTCTGTCCATGGAAAAGAACCCTTTTATGAAAAATTTGGATTTACCAAAAGACCTATTGGAAATTTAGGGAGTGGAATGACTCAATGGATTACTAAAAATTAATTACAACTCTTTATTTTCATAAATTATACTTGAAATATAAAAGGATAATATAAAAATGATTAAAGCTACAAATGGAGAAAAAATGAGTATATTATAAATACTTTTTTCACTAGGTACTGCTATATTCATTGATTTTGCAATTAAAACTAATCCAAAAGGTATTGCAAATACAACAACTAACAATAGCCTAGCTTTTTCTAGTCCAAATTTATATACTAAAGGAAGTAAAATACTAACTAGAACAAAGCCGATAACTAATATAGCTAATATAGCTATTAAGTCTTCGTTAGTTACTTGCACCTTTTTTATTAACCTTATTATTATAGTCAAAATCAATGTTATAATTGAGCCTGATAAAATATAGATCGCAGTAGAAACGTATTTTGCAAATACTATATTTTTTCTTGATATTGGCATAGATAATGCATACTTATCCCATTTTACTGCATCGTCATAAGCTATAGTAGTTAACACTATCATTGAGAAAGACAATATTATCATTCCAGCAAGAAAAGACATATTGTTGTAAATTGTACAAAAAACAGAATAAAATATTACTATCATAAATATTGTTTTCATATATTTTTTTGTTATATAAAAATCCTTTATTACTAATCCTAACATTTTATCCCTTCCTTAACGTAAAATAAAAGTATTTCTTCTAGACTAACTTTTTGTTTTACAAAATTGTTGTATTTATTTTTATTGTATTGGTTTATATGAATCATTAATTCATATCCAAAAGCATTTTTTCTTTTACCAATTATATCATGCTTATCTATCATCTCGTAATCTGACAAACTACATTTTATAATTAAATAATTTTCTATTAGATCATCCTTCTCTGCACTTAACAAAATTTCACCATTATGAATAAATGTTATATAATCAGCTATTTTTTCAAGATCGCTGGTAATGTGAGAAGATATTAAAATTGAATGGTTATCGTCTTGAATAAAATCATAAAATATATCTAAAATTTCATTTCTAACTATAGGATCAAGTCCACTAGTAGCTTCGTCCAATATTAGTAGTTTGGGATGATGTGCCAATGCTGCTGCTATTGAAAGTTTCATTTTCATTCCTCTTGAAAAATCTTTTATTATTTTATTCCAAGGCAATTGAAATTTTTCTATATATTGTTTATACAAGCTATTATCCCAATTTTTATATACATTCTTTAGCATCTTCTCTACCTCTAGTACATTTAACATATCATGAAAATAGCTTTCATCAAAAACAACTCCAATTTGTTCTTTGATTTCTTTTTCATCTTTTATATTATCCATACCAAATATTGTTATTTTACCTTTATCTCTTTTAATAAGGTTCAAAATCAATTTTATTGTTGTAGTTTTCCCAGCACCATTTTCTCCAATAAGACCAACAATACTTCCAGAAGGAATATTTATATTTATATTATTTAGTTTAAAGCTTTTATAATCTTTTGAAAGACTTTCTATTTGTAGACAGTACTCCATTTTATTCATCTCCATATATAATAGATAAAATTTCTTGAAGTTCAGTAAGGTCTATTCCGCAATTTTTAGATGCCTTTGTTGCTTTCGCTAAACATTCTTCAATAATACGAAGCTGCTCTTCTTTTATTAACTCAACGTTTTTTACTGCCACAAAACTGCCTTTACCTGTTATAGAAACGATATATCCTTCTCTTTCCAATTCCTCATATGCACGTTTTGTTGTAATTACACTGATTCGCAGTTCTTTAGCCAGTAATCTCATAGATGGGAGCGGATCTCCTTCACTTAAACTTCCACTTAATATTAAATTTTTAATTTGTGAAACAATTTGCTCATAAATTGGTATACCATTTGAATTACTAATTAATATGTCCATATTTACCCCTAATTTATTATATTGTATATATACTATATTTACAATATATACTTTAAACTCATGATTGTCAATAAATTTATATTAACTGTCAAACTATTTTTAAGTATTCAACCTCTTCATCTGTTAATTTTCGCCAACTGCCAGAATTTATACCATCTAACTTTATATTCATTATTCTAACCCTATTAAGCTTTGTAACGTTATATCCAAACATCTTGCACATCCTTCTAATTTGCCTATTTAAACCTTGAGTTAAAATAATTTTAAAGGTGTCTTCAGAAATCTTATATATTTTGCATTGCCTTGTTTTAATTCCCCCAATTTCAACACCATTTTTCATACCCTTTAAAAACAAATCATCAAAAGGTTTATCTACAGTTACAATATATTCCTTTTCATGTTCATTTACAGCTTCTAAAATTTTATTAGCTAGTTCTCCATCATTTGTAAGTATTATTAAACCTTCTGATGCTTTATCTAATCTTCCAACAGGGAAAATGTATTCTTTATAATTGATAAAATCAATAATATTTCCTTTGACCTCTCTACTAGCAGTGCAGGTAATACCTGCTGGCTTATTTAACGCTATATATATTTTTTCTTTCTTATAAATCGGCTTATTGTCAACAACAATACAATCATCTTCCTCTACCCATTGCCCAGGTTTACATAAAGCTCCATTTACAGTTATCCTTTTATCTTCAATGAATCTGTTAGTTTCCTTCCTAGAGCAATAACCATAATTACTAAGTAGTTTATTTATTCTCATGTTTTCCCATCCTATAATTTTTTTATTTTCCTAAAATATTATACAGAATAATTGCAATTTTTCATATATACTGTTATTATAGTTCATATATGAACAGTTCTTTGTTGTACTGTATTAATAGATTTGGAGGTAACCTTTATGGATTACAAAAACCCTAAAGTTAAAGTCGCAGGCGAATTGGTTCAATCTTTTATGTCTGTTAGTAAAATTTTAACTAAGTATACAGCCCTAAACGCTGAAAGCTTAGGACTCACAATACTTCAAATGGGAATTTTAAATACGATAAATTCTCATCCTTGTATAACGCTTAAAGAAATTACAAATAAATTAAGTATTTCTAAAAGCACTGTAAGTGTAAATGTAGATACCCTTGTTAACTTAAAGCTTATTGAGCGAAAAACAAATGAAGAAAATAGAAGAGAAATTAATCTAACTATATTGCCAAAAGGTAAAGAACTTTCCATAAAGTCTTCACACAATGCTTTCTCTTATAAGGCTATGCTTTCAGCCCTAGAAGCTTTTAGTGAAGATGAAATAAGTTTCCTCATAAAAACTCATAGTAAGCTTTTAAAACAATTGAATGATGAGGAGAGTAAAATAAATGACATATAATATACAATTACTAAAAGAGGAAAATTATAAGGCAACTTTTTGGTCTGGTGGCATGGCTAAAGAACTAACTACCTTTCCATTAAACTCTAATTATGCTGACGTAAATTTTTTATGGAGATTAGGAATAGCTAAAATTGATATAGAAGAATCTACCTTTAGTTCTCTTCCAAAAGTTTCACGTAAATTTATGGTTACTGATGGAAAAATAACTATCCACCACGAAGATAGATACGAAAAATTACTTATGCCCTTTGAACAAGATGAATTTATGGGTGATTGGAATACTAAAACTTATGGTAAAGCTTCTGTTTTTAATCTAATGACTAGACAAAATTATAATGGTGAATTAATCCATATAAATATAGCCCCTAATAAAGAGAGAAGATTTGAATATACAACTCCATTAAATAAAATTTTAAAAGCTATTTGTTTTTACACAGCTAATGGAAGTTTTATTTCTACTATCAATGATACCCCTTTTGAGACTGTTAAAAACAACTTACTCGTAGTAACCCCAATTAATTTTAGCTGCAGCCATGAATTTATTCTTTCAAGCAATAGTTCGGAAAATACAGATATAATTGTAGGAATAATTTTAGTGAACTCTTAATTATCTATTGAGGAGAAAAATAAAATGAAATTAAAAAATCTATTTTTTCATATTCATTACTGCAATTGCCGACAACTTGACAAAAAAGTGAAATATTCAGCTAGAATCAATAAGACTATTCAGCATCATGAACTATTTTTTGTTACAAATGGCAAGGGACATATTAAACTTCCAAATAAAACTTATGAACTTAAAGAAGGTAACTTGTTATATCTATGCCCAAATATTCCACATACTATAACTATAGATTCTGTAGAGCCTATTTGCTTTTTTTCAGTACATTTCAGTTATGCAATTGTAGGATTTGATAATACTAAATGGGATATTAAACAAGAAGCAGATACTTTACCTTTAGATTCTGTACAGAGCTTAAAAGATCATTATATTATTAATAATTTATTTAAGAAGTTAGTAGGCATTTGGATGGAGAAGCCTCCAAATTATGAGTTTATATCTAAAACTTTATTTCAGGAATTATTATTTGAGATTTTTCAAAATTTAAAAAATAATAACGATAACTATTCAGCCTCATTAAAAGTAGATAAAGTAATTAATTATATGCTTAATAATATAAATAATAAAATTACTTTGAAAGAATTATCTCTTTTAGTATCTTTATCTCCCACATATTTATCTAAAATTTTTAAGGAAACTACAGGATATTCTGTAATAGAATTTTTTAATAAGATAAAGGTTGATAAAGCAAAGGAACTCATTGTAGATGGTGATAAAAAGATAAAAGAAGTTTCTAAGCTGCTGGGTTTCAGCGATGAATTTTATTTTAGTAGGATTTTTAAAAAGGTTGAAGGCATTAGTCCCTTAGATTTTTATCATAAAAATGTCCATGAATATTAAAATTATGCATGGAATAAAGCCATTCTTGTAATTATAATTAGTACATAATTATAAACAAGGAGGACAAATTGCCAATGGAACTGTGGAAAAAAAACTTAATTGTATGCTGGTTTGGAATGTTTGTATCCAGCATCGGAATGAGCCAGATTGCCCCGGTATTACCGCTTTATATAAAGCATCTTGGAATTGAAAGTCCAGCTTTAATATCACAGTTATCTGGTTTAGCCTTTGGAATAACCTATATAATTTCAGCTATTTTCTCACCAATTTGGGGCCATGTTGCTGATAAAATTGGAAGAAAACCTATGCTTTTAAGATCAAGCTTAGGTATGGCAATAATTATTGGCTGCATGGGATTTGCACCAAATGCATATATACTCGTCGGTTTACGGTTATTGGAAGGTGTTATTACAGGCTTCAGTACCGCTTGCACTACACTTATTGCAACGCAAACAAATAAGGAACACGCTGGTGAAGCTTTAAGTACCCTTTCAACTGCAAGTATTGCAGGCTCTTTGCTAGGTCCAATGATAGGTGGATATATATCTGATTATTTCGGATTACAAAATGTATTCTTTATAACTGGAGGATTATTATTTATAGCTTTTATCACTGTATTTTTATTTGTAAAAGAATCCTTTACTCCTGATAATAAAGAAAGCCTTGACATTAAAAGTATTTGGAAAGCTGTTCCTGAAAAAACTTTGACACTCACTATACTTATTACCTTTTTTATTTTAACTGTAGCATTATATTCCGTTGAACCAATAATAACAGTTTATATTAGTCAGTTATCAAAAAACAGTACTCATATTGCACTTTTAGCCGGAATGGCTTTCTCAGCCTCAGGTCTTGCAAATATAATTGCTGCTAAAAGACTAGGAAAACTATCGGATAGAATCGGAGTGCAAAAAGTTATGCTGATAGCACTAATTATTGCAGGAATAGATTTTATACCTCAAGCCTTTGTAACAAATTCTTGGCAGCTCATGGGACTTAGGTTTATTTTAGGATTAACCAGTGCAGGACTTATACCTTCTGTAAATATACTAATCAAAAAAATAACTCCAAGTGAAATTACAGGTAGAGTTTTTGGGTTTACTATGTCAGCTGGCTACTTGGGAGTATTTGGAGGAGCTGTTTTAGGAGGACAAGTAGCTGCCTTGTTTGGTATTAGATATGTATTTTTTATTACTGGTGCATTATTACTTATAAATGCTATTTTAGTCTATTTTAAAGTTTATAGAAGAATAGATGCTTCTCTAAATTAAATAAATGATATAAAAGGAGACGATTTATTTGAAAATCAAATGGTTTGGACAATCATGTTTTATGATAACCTCTAAAAACGGAACAAAAATATTAACAGATCCATATAACAAAATGTTAGGGTATAAGCTTCCTGAAATTGAAGCAAATATTGTAACCACAAGTCATAATCACGGTGATCATAATAATATAAAAGCAGTTAGCGGTGATTTTATTCATATAAATGAAGCTGGAAGCTTTTCTAAAGACGGAGTGGAAATTAAAGGCATAAGGACTTTTCACGATAAGGCTTTAGGAGCTAAGAGAGGCAAAAACACAATATACAATTTTAAAATCGATGAAATAAATATTTGTCACTGCGGAGACCTTGGACATACCCTAGATGAAAATTTAATCAAAGAAATTGGAAATGTAGATATACTTATTATTCCTGTTGGCGGAAGAGCTACTATAGATTCTATTGATGCAGTCAAAGTAACTAAACAGCTAAATCCTAAAGTTATTATTCCTATGCACTACAGAACAAAAGCATTCGGAATTTTAGGTGTGCTATTTGCAAAAGTTGATGCTTTTATAGCTGCTTCTAAACTTAAAACCAAAGAAGCTGACATATTAGAATTAGATAAAAATAATATTAATGATTATTCTGGAATTGTAGTTTTAAAATATGATTGCTAGATGCAGAACAACTTATAATAAGAAGGAATAGCTAAAACTTTAACTATTCCTTCTTATTATTTTATATTACATCTCTTTCTCTTTTTTTTAAAATCTGTATAATAATCAACGCTGCTATGCCACCTAATAGTGATGTTATAAGCTGAAGAATACCCATTGCTATAGCAAGTTTAGATACAACTGCTTGATTTCCTATAATTTTTAATGCTGAAATAATATAATTTGAACTTATAAACAAAAATGCAAATTTTAAAAGAGAACCAATAATTATCCCTATTGATTGTTTATTGATTTTTCCTTTAATAAATAAATTAAATATATAAACATACAATAAATTTCCCACAATTATAAACGGAATAAATGGTCCAAAAGGTGTTGGAAGTTGTCCAAGTATAAACGCTAGTATTGGAGTTAAACACCCTATAGCTAATCCATACCATAGTCCGCATATCAATACTGTCAACAGTAATATTGCATTAATTGCAGGCCCTACAAACATCTGACTTATTTCTGGAAAAGTTCTTCCTAAAAATTGAAATACTATTGCAATTGCTAATAAAAAACTGGCTTTTACAAGCTTATTCGTATTGTTAATCTTAATCACGACCTTTTTAAAGGCTTACACCTAAAATTTTTTTCTCTTATGTAAATTATATTCCTTTTACTTCGATAATCAAACATATTTTCACTATAAGCCTTGTTTTGAAACATTGAAACAAAATATTAAATAAGCTATTATATATATATTCAGGAGGGTAAAACAGTTATACAACAAATAATAAAAATCAATCTACTAGGAGGTCATTTTGAATAAGGACAAACCAATTACTGGTCACATGCTTGCACTTATAACAATTATTATATGGGGTACAACCTTTATTTCTACTAAGATTTTATTAAATACATTTTCACCAATTGAAATATTATTTTTTCGATTTGCCTTAGCCTTTATTGCATTGTCTATTATTTATCCACATAAATTAATTGTTTCAGATAAAAAACAAGAACTATATTTTGCCTTTGCTGGTTTATGTGGAGTTACCCTATATTTTCTTTTAGAAAATATAGCACTTACTTTCACATTAGCAGCTAATATTGGAATTCTAGTCTCTATTTCACCATTTTTTACAGCTATTTTTGCACAAATTTTTTTAAAAGAAAAAAATTTAAACATAAAATTCGTAATTGGTTTTATAGTAGCGATTATAGGTATTTTTCTAATAAGCTTTAATGGACAATTTATCATAAAACTAAATACCTTAGGCGATATATTAGGAATTTTAGCAGCTATAGTATGGTCAATCTACTCTATTTTGACAAAAAAAATTAGCAATTTTCATTATAATACTATCCAAACTACAAGAAGGATTTTTCTTTACGGGCTCATATTCATGTTGCCTGCGTTATTTATTTTTCCTTTTAAAATAAATATTTTAAACTTTAGCAATATTACTTACTTGTTAAATATTTTGTATTTAGGCTTAGGAGCCTCTGCAATTTGCTTTGTAACCTGGAATAAAGCTATTGAAATTCTTGGTGCTGTTAAAACTAGTACTTACATATACATAGTGCCTGTTGTAACAATTATAACTTCTTTTATCGTTTTAAAGGAAAAAATTACAATTATTGCTCTTGTGGGAGCACTTCTAACTTTAGCCGGATTATTTATTTCAGAAAATAAAATTAAATAACAAACTTTAACGTTTTATAAGTATAAAAATGCGGTGCAATCCTTAAATTGCACCGCATTTTTATTTATCTTTCTATATCTTTTTTAACAAACATTAGTATTACACCAGTTACAACAGTACCTGCCACCATAGCAATTAAATATCCACCTAAATTTGTTACAACGTTTGGAATTGCTAAAACCCATAATCCACCATGTGGTACTGCTAATTTACAACCAAGTATCATTGATAATGCACCTGCAACTGCAGAACCTGCCATATTTGCTGGTATTACTCTTAATGGGTCAGCTGCTGCAAATGGTATTGCACCTTCTGTTATAAATGATGCACCAAGTGCCCAAGCTGCTTTTCCTGCTTCTCTTTCAGCATCTGTAAATTTTTTCTTAGCTAATACTGTTGAAGCTAAAGCTATTCCAAGTGGAGGAGTCATGCCTGCTACCATTACTGCTGCCATTATTGGAGAACCTGCTGCTACTATTGTACCTGTACCAAAAACATAAGCTGCTTTGTTTACTGGACCACCCATATCGAAAGCCATCATACAACCAAGAATTATTCCAAGAAGTGCTGCGTTTGTACCTTGTAGACCTTTTAACCAGTTTATTAAAGCTGTATTTATTCCTATAAGAGGAGAAGAAAGAATAAACATATAAACTAAACCTATAATACCAACTGAAAGAACAGGTATTATTAAAACCGGCATTAATCCTTCTAAAGCTTTAGGAAGTTTTATATATTTTTTCATAGCTAATACTAAATAACCTGCGCCAAAACCTGTTATTAAAGCACCTAAAAATCCACTAGTACCACTTGCAAGAGGATTTGCTAAAAATTGTCCACTAAAAATCGCTCCACTTGCGAGAGAACCACCCACAAAACCTGCAGCTATACCTGGCCTATCAGCTATAGAATATGCAATATAACCTGACAATACTGGTAACATTAAAGCAAAAGCACCTTTACCTGTTACAAACAAAGATTCAGCTATAGTATGAGGAGTTTTAAATACATAAATTCCACCAAATGCGAAACCTAAAGCTATCAAAATACCGCCTGCTGCTACAAATGGTATCATGAACGATACACCTGTCATTAAGTGTTTATAAACACCAGTTTTTTCTTGTTTCTCAACTACTGGCATTTTTTCATCTGCTCTTCTTTCTGTTGGTTTTGCTAATAAAGCTTTTTCAATAAGTCCTTTTGCATCTTTAATTGCTTCTTTAACTGATACATTTACCATTGGTTTACCTACAAATCTAGACAAATCAACATTTGTATCCGCTGCAATTATAACAGCATCCGCTTCCTTTAAATCGTTTTCAGTAATGACATTTTCAGCCCCTACTGAACCTTGAGTTTCTACTTTCATTTCATATCCCATTTCTTTTGCTGCAATTTGAAGTGCTTCAGCAGCCATATAAGTATGCGCAATTCCCGTAGGACATGAAGTTACTGCTACTAACTTTTTCATAATAATTCCTCCTAACAATAAATTTTAATAATATAAGTATAAGTTCTGTAATTTTATTTTATAGATTCTCTGCACTAATAATAATGCAGAGAAAACTACAATATCGTTATTTTAATCTTCAAAAACCTTAATAAATTCTTCAAAGTTTTTAGCTTCATATATTTTATCTCTAACTTCTGTATGCATAAGCTTTCTAGAAATTTCACTTAATGCTTTTAGATGTATATCGCTAGAGTTTTCTGGAACAGCAATTAAGAAAAACAAATGAGCTGGCTTGTCATCCATTGATTCATAATCTATTCCATTTTTGCTTAATCCAAAAGTTATAGCTGCTTCTGTTACTGCACTGCATTTTCCGTGAGGTATAGCTATACCCATTCCAATTCCTGTTGAAAATTCTTCTTCCCTATGAAGTACAGCCTTCTTAACCTCTTCCTTATCAGTAACTTTGCCATCTTTATATAAAATTTCTATTAGTTCACTTATTACAGCGTCTTTTGTGCCTGATTTCAAGTCAAAATTTACTCTTTCCTTTGAAAACATATCTTTAGTTGCCATTGTTTTTTCCTCCTTAATTTTTATATTTATTTAATTCGTGTTTTTACCTTTGGTAAAAGCTCTTCTACTTGGTTTAGTGTACAGGCTTCTGTTCCTTCAAGAGTGACAGTTGCACCTCCACAAGCAATTGCAAATTTTAAAGTTTCTTCACTGCTAAAATTATTTATCTTGCTATATACTAATGCTGCTACCATAGAATCCCCAGCACCAACTGTACTCTTTACTGGTACCTTTAAACCACGTCCTATTATAACTTCATCTTCTGTAACGTATAAAGCACCCTTTTCTCCTAATGAAATAAGTACCGTTTTGATACCTTTTTTAACTAAATTTTTAGCTTCTATAATAATATCTTCTTCAGTTTCAAGATCTTTATTTAGAAGAATTTCAAATTCAGTTTCATTTGGCTTTATTATATCTGGATTTTCTTTTAGCCCTTCACTTAATAGTTCTCCTTCTGCATCTAATATTACAAAAGCACCTTTTTGTTTTGCTATTTTTATTAGCTTTCTGTAAATATCTTTTGAAATGCTAGGACCTACACCACCGGATAATACAACTATATCCCCATCTGAGCATAAACTTTCAAATCTGCTTATAAATCTTTGTAATTCTTCCTCAGTTATTATTGGACCAGCTTCATTAATATCTGTATAAATTTTATTTTTGTCATCTACTACTTTAGTATTAGTTCTCGTATGACTTTTGATTTCAACAAAATAGTTTTGTATGTCTCTTTGTTTAAGTTCTTTATCAAAGCTATCTAGCCACATCCCACCTAAAAAACCTGTGCATTTTGAATCTATGTCAAAATTTTTAAGTACCTTAGAAACATTTATTCCTTTGCCTCCAATATCGTACCTTAGTTTATTAACCCTATTTACTAAACCTAAACTAAAATCATCTATATTAAGTGTTTTATCCATTGCAGGATTGAGAGTAACTGTAATTACCAAAATAATTCACCTCCAATTAAATAAACTTGTTATTTAGCTTTTTCCTTAATGATTATTTTTATTACATTCGATAATGTGCAATTATTCTTTTGTTTGTTTTTATTTATGATTGTTTATGACTATATAATAATATGTATACGATTCATTGTCAATAGTTTTTTTCGTTTTTTTTTATTTTTGTTTACTTTTATTTTTCAATGCGTTAAAATGCAAATAAACGAAATAAAAAAAGCGGCGAAGCCCTTTAATTTGGCTACATTGTTACCTTATTAATTTATTATATTTTTATATAAATAAACCTTATTACCCCACGCACTTTCATCAATTCAATACTAATTTTGATATTAATTATATCAGAAATACTATTCCAAAATATTACTTGTAATATTTTCCTCAAAGTTGTAACACTAGATTACCCAAGCCCTAACGGGCAATTTTTTTGAACCGAAAATTTATAAATTCCTAAGAAATAAAAAAATCCCTCTTTAATCTGAGGGATTTGACATGATACTATTTCTTTATTTTATTGAATTTAAGGTATGGAAACATTAATGGTTCCCATACCATTAAAAGTAATTATCATAGAAAGCTATTTACAGAAATAACTTCACACACTCCATATCTAACTATTTTGAAGCCAGATTCATGAAAATTCTGTAGTTAGATTTATTATTATTTATAGATTTCAACAACATTAAACCCTTTGTCTCTTATTTCCTCATTTGTTATATGTTTATCAAGATGCATACAGTAAATTTTATTTCTAAATTCAGGCTGTACTATGCTACAAAGTTTTTTTAATGATAAGTGATTATTCCCTTGATAATCTAACCCACATGTATCTTGATAAACCCTATCAATTTCTCCACTCATAATCCTATTAACAACACTGACACTTATATTATTTGCATCACCACTATAGTAAAATGATTTCTCATTTAATCTCATTATGAATCCATATGCTGGTATTGTATCAACATGAGAAACTGGTAAAAATTCTATACTGAACTCTCCAAGTTTTGTATCATTCACCTCTATTCTCTCAAAACTATTAAGCTTATACATTTCAGCACTTACACCTATACTAGTAAGAAACCCTTCAATTAGTTCTTTTTTAGGAAAGAAAATAGTTGGCCTACGTTTTAAAATATAATATGAATAGAATATTACCTCTCCAAGGCTTCCAACATGATCAGGATGTGTATGCGTTATAATAATATATAAATTTTCAAGTCCCTCCAGCAAACTTAGTTCTTGCAACCTATGAAAAACAGTCCCTCCACAATCGATAAGAAGTAAACTATTATCACTTTTTACAAAAGCACTTGTATTACCATTTTTCGTATTAAAAGCACTCCCACTTCCAATAAAATTAAACATTTCTTACCTCTTTTTCCGACATATATACTAGATAGATAAAAAAGTAATATCATATTCTGTAACACATATAATTAAGTTGTATATATTCGTAAAAACTTATTTTTAATCTCTGAATTTTTGCTAAATCTTAAAAGCCATTGAAAAATATCAATATCCTCTTCTCTAGACCATGCATCAAAATCACTAAAAGGTTTTTTATATTCTAATTCTATCACTTTTTTCCCCTTAATATATGCCGTAAACTTCCCTTTGAGTCCCTCTGCCGACTGCTGAATAAAATCAAAATCATCATTTGTGATTACATATTGCTCACTATCCAAAAATAGAACCGGTCCTTCCTTGCTCCCAACTAATCCCATTAATTTTACTGTACTATCTAATATTTCAGAGTATATTCCTTTTGACATAATTATACCATCTTTTTTTATCATTTCCTCAAATATGCCATTACACAAATCACATTTACATACTTTGTTATATTTCATTATATTCATAATATATTTTATATCTGACATATACGTACCTCCTATTGATTCTTCTTAATAAGCCATTCCTTAAAGTTTTGCAATAACTTATCAACATTACCATTTGGTCTTTGAGATGATTTAATAATAGTTTCATAGACTTCATCCATGTTTTCACATTGCGAACTATACTTATTAACTAAAAAGTCAAATGATGCTCCTAGTTCATCTCCATATCGCTCCATATTAACTTCATATATATATTCTCTCAGAGCATCTGATGTCAAATTCTTATATTTTACCCCTAAATTTCTTCTTGCTTTATAAAGTGTTTCTGCAATATCTTTCTGACTTAGTCCTTGAGCTCTAAGTTCTGCTTCATAATTACATAAGTTCTTAACAGCATTCTCATATTCTTGCCTTAATGGATGATTTTTGATTGAGCCACCTATTTCTTCTATTAGCTCATCTATTTGATTCATAGAAAGTTTTTCAGCATTACTTCCCCCCTTAAAGTCATCTTTAATTTCCCCCGAAAGTTCTCCTAGTTCTTCCTTTGCTATATTTATTTCATTTCCAACACCACCTATTACTTCAGGTGCTTCCTCTATTAGCTCTCCTCCATCTTCTATTGCCTCTACTCCACCACCAGCTACTGGATTCGCATTTGCAATATCTTCTATTCCTGATTCCTTATATAAACTTTCAATATCTCCTTTTTCTATCTGGTTTAATATCTTATCTTCAAGTTCTATTTCTTTTACATTTTCTTCTGCTAGTATTTCTTTCCCTTTATCACCATATTCTATATATCCTATCAATTCATCAAAAGGAGAAGGTTCTTCTGCTTCTTTTTCTATTTCACTTATATTATTGATTTCATTGGAACCCATCTCTACTTTTTCATTTTCTGTTATTTCTTTAAATCCATTTTCAATTTCTTCCCCTATTTTATTTCCTTTTATAAAATCATTTGCTGCTGCTGCTCCATCTTTTAATAAATTTACTCCATTCTTTAATAGACTAGCAGCACTAGCTATCATTTCTGGTGCTGCTACTGCAATAGCTGCTATATTGGCTAGCTCATAGGCTTCTTCTCCTGCCTGTTTCCCAAGTACCTTCTCAAAGCCTTCTTCCATTACATCATAACCAGTATTTTTACCACTTGTTACATTATTATATATCTTTACTCCTTCATTTATCAAGCTATTTGCAGCAAACACTGTTCCTACCACTAGTCCTACTCCTAATATCTCAGGACCTCCTATTATTACTGCTGCTGCTGTTCCTATTATTACTGCTCCATCTATTATTGCCATCCCTATATCTCCTATTATTGGATGGTCATCAAATTCTTTCTCCACATCTGATATTAGGCCTTCTATTCCACCAAGTATGCCTCCTTGCTTATTTCCACTTCCTTCTGTTCCTATTCCTCTTATTCTATCTGCACATCTTTTATCTACTTCCCTAGTGGTTTTCTCTATCTTATCTATTTTATTTATCGCCGTGTCTATGCTTGTCTGTATTGTATTTAGTTTTCTATAATAGCCTTCTAAATTATCTTCTACTGCTCTTATTCTACTTGAGTCTATATCTATTTCTAACTTTAATTGGGCTGACTTTATACTTCTTAATGCGTCGGAATTTCTTGACTTTGCTTTTTGTAGATTGCTTTTTGCATTGTCTAATTGTTTATAGTCTACTGCTATTACTCCGTTTCCTCCCATGCCTAGTAAATCCAAGCTTCTCTCACTTCCTTTTTTCCCTTACTTTATCTGCCTACTTATCGCCTCATCTGCTTCTGAAAATTTATCAGCTACTCCATTTATGTCTTTTGATATTTGCATAAGAAGTTGTTCATAACTACTCATTTGATTTTTTATTTCCTTATACTTACTTTCAAAAGCATTTTTGCTCTCCCCTACCCAGTTATTAAGCAAATCTTCTGTTACAGCTTTTATCCTATCACCTGCTGCTTTACAGATTTCTCCTCCATTTTCGAATAATTCTCCTGTTCTTTTTAATTCGTCTATATTTACTTCTATTGATGCTGCCATAATTTTCCCCTCCTTTTATTCTTCCTTTTTATAGCATGCTTTTAATTCCTCATCCATTTCTACTATAGATATATACTCTGGGTGGATTTTTATTGCTTCTTCAATATCTTTTTGTGCTTCTATCTTGCAGGCTAAACCGCCAAATAAGCGTATTTCCAACTTATACTTCATTACTAAAAGTTTTATATTTAGCTACATTTGAAGCTACTAAAAAATGGATTCTACCATTACGCAACCGTAGTAAGGTATATGGAGAACAATCTATAATGTTTGAAGGAAGACCCTAAAACTAAGCCTAATGGTATAAAAAAATCCCTCTTTAACCTGAGGGATTTGACATGATACTATTTCTTTATTATATTGAATTTAAGGTATGGAAACATTAATGGTTTCCATACCTTTAAAAGTAATTATCATAGAAAGCTATTTACAGAAATAACCCTCCACTCAACTTAATAGTGATTTTGCATTTAAATTACATGTTTACATTATCTTTACTAAATTTTCTAATTAATCTATATATCATTTACTCCCCAAGAAATATAAAATATAGTCTACACTTAATGTTTTTTCTAGGTATCCTCTTTTAATACAATTGCTTATTAATTTATCAAACAAATATAAACTATATATTTGCATAAATGCAATTGAAATACATATTGATTTTGTTTGACCAATAGTTTTTAAATATTCTTTTCCGTAACTGTCTATATACTTAGTGTGCCATCCATAACTATCTTCAAAAATACAAATAGAATTATATTTTTTACTTGTATAACTTATATATGATTTATCAATTCCTATTTTTTTTAATGCTAATTCTAAATCTTTTTCGTTCAATACATCCCTTTTGGCTGATAAAATATATTTATCTAAATAATACGATTCCAATCTATTTAGCAAAAAATGCAAACACGCTTCCTCTTCATTATTATATTCACCTAATAGTTTTATCTCTTTTTTCCTTTCATTATTTATGCGGTAAAAAAACCATTTACCGTTAACTTTTCCTATTTTACAGTAATCATCTTCTGGGTAAGACATTTTCTCTTTTAATTCACCTTCAGTAACAATTAATTCTTTAGTATAGTTTTCATCTTTTAATATTTTTACAACATCATAAATATTCATTTTTCCCTCCATTAAGGCGTTATTTTTTCAATATATTCATACTTCAACAAGTTTTCAACCGTAGCATCTACTTCATTACCATAAAAATCTAAAATTTTAGTGTCGCTAAAATATTGTGTACCTAATCCACGTTCTCCAAACCAAGGAGCTATTTTCCCAAATTTAACGTCGAATTTCTTGATAACTTTATAGCTTGTATACGGTTGTTCACTCATAAATGGTGGTAAAGCTCGACTTCCATAACTTGAACCATTTGGAGAAAAAAACTTTCCACTTCCATTAGAACCAAATCTATCAATTTCATCTCCTACATTTAATTCACTAAAATCATATTTACCATTTAAGAAACCATCATCAATCGGATACAATGTTTTACCAGTAGCTTGGTCAAAATATAACTCATTATTATAAACATCCTTATATTTTAAATATAATTCGTCACTTGGGACAAAATCCCAGTTACTAATTTTAAGTCTCTCGGTGTGACTAATAGTTGTTTTTGATGTCCAATCTACATTATCTTCTCCAAAAATGTCTTTTAATGCTTGATAATGTTCTTCACCAGATAAACTATATTTATTTATATTACTAGTTTCACTATATATCTCATTTACTTTATCAATATTCTTTAAATCTTCCCCTACATTTGCTTTTCCAAAGGCTTCTAAAGCTGCTGCTCCATCTTTTAATAAATTTGCTCCGTTCTTTATTAAACTAACACCACTAGCTATCATTTCAGGTGCTGCTACTACAATGGCTGCTATATTTGCTAGCTCATAGGCTTCTTCCCCTGCCTGTTTCCCCAGTACCTTCTCAAAGCCTTCTTCCATTACATCATAGCCTGTATTTTTACCACTTGTTACATTATTATATATCTTTACTCCTTCATTTATCAAGCTATTTGCTGCAAACACTGTTCCTACTACTAGTCCTACTCCTAATATCTCAGGACCACCTATTATTACTGCTGCTGCTGTTCCTATTATTACTGCTCCATCTATTATTGCCATACCTATATCTCCTATTATAGGATGGTCATCAAATTCTTTCTCTGCCTCTGATATTAGTCCTTCTATTCCTCCAAGTATGCCTCCCTGCTTGTTCCCGCTACCTTCTGTTCCTATTCCTCTTATTCTATCTGCACATCTTTTATCTACTTCCCTAGTGGTTTTCTCTATCTTGTCTATTTTATTTATCGCCGTGTCTATGCTTGTCTGTATTGTATTTAGTTTTCTATAATAGCTTTCTAAATTATCTTCTACTGCTCTTATTTTACTTGAGTCTATATCTATTTCTAACTTTAATTGGGCTGACTTTATACTTCTTACTGCATCTGCATTCCTCGCCTTTGCTTTTTGAAGCTCCCTTTTTGCATTGTCTAACGCTCTATAGTCTACTGCTATTACTCCATTTCCTCCCATGCCTAGTAACTCCAAGCTTCTCTCACTTCCTTTTAATTTTTTATTGCTTTCTCTTATTTTCTACTTCTTACCACACAAATTAACAAATTCAATCATATAAATACAAATTTTTCTATAATATATTTATTATATTACAGATGGTTTTTATATTCAATAATAAAAAAGTGGCTAAGCCGCGTTATTTCGCTTCGCTCAACTTCTTTTGGACGAAGCCCTTTAATTTGACAACTTTTCTATCATATTTATTATATTTTTATATAAACAAACCTTATGCGTTAGCATTTTGGATTATTATTTTAAAATTCATATGTTATTCCATGAACACCATCATATTTTCTTGGTCTCATTATAGCTCCGCACTTTTCACATCTCAATGGATTTATACCAAATGTTAAAAGTATTCTTGTTTGCCAGTTATTCATTTTTCTTTTAAAGTCAGCTATTTTGTCATTTACTAGCTTAAAAAACTTATTTTTATACTTTGTGTTTTTTGCATTTATTCCATAATATCTTATCATCATAAAATTTTTTTCTGGTATATGCCTTATTAATTTTCCTATAAAATCAATAACATCTATTTCTTCTTCAACCTTTTCTCCATCTTCATGTCTTTCATAACAAAATGTTACTTTTTCTCCATCATATTTTTTTATTCTTGATTCAGCTATCGCTGGTCTTGAAGTATACCTTCCAACATATCTAGCAGCTTCTTTTGCTGTCTTTATTTCTCCTTTTGCATATACGTAAAATCCATTCTCTAATTTTTTGTAAATTTCATTCTTTAATCTTTTAAATTCTTTTTTATCGCTCTTTAAGTTGTTTCCTATTTCATCTAATAATATTTTCTGCCATCTTTTTCTTAGTGCTGTGTAATTTATATGCTTTCTATTTTTCCAAGCTGTAACTTTCCCTGCTCCACCTTCGGTAACAATTAGATGAACATGTGGATTCCATTTTAAATCTCTTCCAAATGTATGAATTACAGAAATTATTCCTGGCGTAAAACATTCTTTTTTATTTAACTCTTTAAACCAACTCATAATTGCTTTAGATGAACATTGAGGCAACAAAGATAATAACTTCCTGTCTCTAGCAAAATATATTCTTAATTCCTTTGGGATTGTAAATGCCATATGTCTATGCTTTGAATTAATAAGCCTAGCAACCATAGCATCAGACCATTCTTCAGATTTTTTCTTACCACAAGATGTACAAAATCTACTCTTGCATCTAAAGCCTACTCTTTTAATTTCTCCACATTCTTCACATTTAAATTCGATAAACCCATTGTCTAACGACCCACAACTAAGCATTTTCTCAACTTCTCTGTGTATATTAGTTCTAATTTTGCCTTTATTTATTTTACAGAATTTTTTTCAATTATCAGTAAAT
The DNA here is from genome assembly GCA_021781655.1 of Bacillota bacterium. Taxonomy (GTDB): domain Bacteria; phylum Bacillota; class Clostridia; order Clostridiales; family Clostridiaceae; genus JAJXWJ01. The sequence continues at coordinate 33,063 of JAJXWJ010000030.1, forward strand.
ATTTGTTTGATTACCCCACGCACTTTCATCAATCCAATACTAATTTTGATATTAATTATATCAGAAATACTATTCCAAAATGTTACTTGTAATATTTTCCTTAAGGCTGCAACACTAGATTCCTAAAACCCTAACGGGCAATTTTTTTGAACCGAAAATTTATAAATTCCTAAGAAATAAAAAAAAATTGCAGAAATCTCTGCAATCACTATACTACAACAACCTTTACACCAGCTATTTTTAGTTTTTCAATAATATCCTCATATACTTCTCCACTTGTAATTATAGAAGTAACTTTATCTATGTCACATATTTTAGAAAAACATGTATTTTCAAATTTAGAACTATCTGCTACAATAAATATTTTCTTTGCGGAGCTTATCATAGATGTTTTAGTTAAAGCCTCTGTATAATTAGGGGTTGTAATTCCATCTTCCACCGAAATACCATTTGCTCCAAGGAAAAGCTTATTTACTTTAAATTTTTCAAATATATTTACCGCTATGCTACCTACCATAGCCCTTGTAGAAGTTCTAAGTATCCCTCCAGTTACAATCAGTTCAATATCTTCTTTATTAGTTAATTCTGCTGCAATGTCAATAGAATTAGTAATAACCGTAACATTTTTTGCTGTCAAATTTCTAGCTATTTCAAGAGTAGTTGTTCCAGAATCCAGAATAATTGTGTCTCCATCGTTAATTAATTTTGCTGCATACTTTGCAATCTTTACCTTATCTTCATGATTAGTATTTTCCTTATCCACAAAAGCAGGCTCAAAATTATTATTCTCCATTTTAATGGCACCACCATGTGTTCTTCTAAGAAGCTTCTTTTCCTCCATTTCCTGGAGATCTCTTCGTATAGTTGCTTCTGAAACCTTTAGTTGTTCTGATAATTCCGTAACCTTTATGCTTCCTTCTTCGTTTAGTATACTGTTTATAAGCTCGTGCCGTTCTTCTGCAAACATTTAATCAACCACTTTCATTTATTATTGTTCTTGAATGCTTTTGCTTAACTTAATTTTAAACATACCCAAACTTAAAGTCAATAATTTAAACAAACCGTTTTATGATATAATTATTTTAAAGATAAAATATTAATATAGCAGGTGATACTATGATAAAAAAACTTACCTCTTTAAAAGAAACAAAATTTTTAAACTTATATGATGCTGAATACACAAATAAAAAAGGAAATGAAAACCACTGGATAATTGCTTCAAGAAAAAATTATACCAATATGGAAAAACAACTTTTTGAAGGTAAAATTGATGATGTGGATGCAGTTTTGATATGCGCTTTTCATAAGGATAGTAAAAAGCTTGTACTTATAAAACAATTCAGAGTTCCCCTTAATGATTATGTTTATGAATTGCCAGCCGGACTAATAGAACCAAAGGAAAGTATACTAACGGCTCTCGAAAGAGAATTAAAGGAAGAAACCGGTTTATCCGTTTGTGAAGTCGATTATAATAAAACCAAGGATAAAGTTTATTTATCACCTGGAATGACTGATGAATCTGTAGCCTTAGTGTATTGCACTTGCACTGGTGAAATAAGCAAGAAATATCTTGAAGATGATGAAGATATCGAAGCAATTTTAATTTCGCCTAGCGAAGCTAAAGAACTACTTCAAGAAAATCCTAAGCTAGATATAAAAGCTTATCTTATATTAGCAAGCTTTGCAGCATTTGGTGAAAAAATATTTAATAGTTAGATAAATAAAAAAGGAGCTGTCGCACATTTCTTTCTATTGTGACAGCTCCTTTGATTTATTTATTTGCAAGCTTCATTGCAAGGTTTAAAACGTTCTTACCGTTCATCATTCCATAATCTACTGAAGGTATAACCTCTACTGGAACTCCTAATGGTTCGCATATTTTCTTTGCTTTATCAAGCAAAAATCTAACTTGTGGTCCGAGAAGAGCCACGTCTATACCTTTTGCTTTAACTGACATCTGAGATTCTGGAAATGCGTCGATTTCTGCTTCAATCCCCTGTTCTTCAGCTGCTTTACGCATTTTTGAAACTAACATACTAGTAGACATACCTGCTGCACAAAATAATGTAATTTTTATCATAATAAACCCCTCCCTTTAATTATAAAATTATAATATCACATTATTTAAACATTTACATATTTAATTTACTAATTGGTTTAACCTTTCAATATTTTAAATGACTTATTTATAATATTGAAATATATTTTCATAATTATAATTTGCATTATTTACGCAAGTTGAAATTTTTCATTTAAATATTTCATATCTTTATATACTATGATATAACAATAGTATAATATAAAAATTACACACCACAACCTAGGAGGTAAAATTTATGAATACTTTTGATGAATATAGTTTAAAATCAATGAAATTAAAAAACAAGATTGTAATGCCACCTATGTGTATGTATTCCGCTAACAACTTAGGTATTGCAAATGACTTTCACTTCACTCATTATACAACAAGAGCTCTTGGCGGTGTCGGATTTATTATCATGGAAGCAACAGGTATTTCTGAAAACGGAAGAATCAGCGATAGCGATTTAGGAATTTGGGATGACAGCCACATTGATGGCTTAAAAAAAATCGTTGATGCCGTTAAGGCTTATGGCTCAAAAATTGCAATACAAATAAATCATGCCGGAAGAAAGTATGAAGGAAAATCCGGAAAAATTGTTGCTCCTAGTGCAATTGGTTTTAATGAAAATTCAAAACTTCCAATTGAACTTTCTAAGGATGAAATCAAAGAAATAATATTAGCTTTTAAAACTGCTGCTATAAGAGCAAACAAAGCAGGCTTCGATGCTCTAGAGGTCCATGGTGCTCACGGATATCTTATTCACCAATTTTTATCACCTTTATCTAATTTAAGAGAAGATGAATACGGCAAAACTTTAGAAAATAGAACTCGTTTTTTGAAAGAAATTTTAGTCTCAATTAAGGAAGTATGGCCAGCTGACAAACCTTTAATACTTAGAGTATCCGCTACTGATTATGTTGAAGGCGGAATAGACATTAAGGAAATGGTTAAAATTATCAATATAATAAAACCTTACGTTGATATTGTTGATGTAAGCTCTGGCGGATTAGTGCCTGCTAAAATAAACATATTCCCTGGTTATCAAATAAAGCTTGCAGAAGAAATTAAAGGTCAATGTAAGCTTCCAGTTATAACGGTAGGTCTAATTACAGAAGTTAATATGGTTGAAGAAATACTATCTAATAACAGAGCAGACCTAGTTGCCCTTGGACGTGAACTTTTAAGAAATCCATTTTGGGTTTTAAATTGTGCTAAAGAGAAAAAAGGCAGCATAACCTTACCAAAACAATATGAACGAGCATTTCCAATGGAGTAACTTATCTTTTACTTATAAACAGCTATAAGATTATAAAAAACTTATAGCTGTATTTTATTATTCGAGATACCTATATTATGATACTAAGCACAATTATACGTTAGCAAATTGGTGACTATATTCTTTTATTATCCTCGCAAATTTATACAATCTATAAAAAAATTTAAATACTAGTTGACAACTTCTCCTTTAAAAATTATAATGAGTATATACTCAATGAGTTAATACTCATTGTAAAGGAGTGCTATAGATGCCTGAAAATTTAAGACAAAAACAAAAGACTGAAACTAGAAAGTTAATAATTGAAACTTCCTTAAAGCTTTTTGGTGAAAATGGAATATTAAACACAAAAACCTCTGATATAGCTAAAGCAGCAAAGGTATCTCACGGAACAATATTTTCTCACTTTGCTACTCAAGAGCAGTTAATCATATGCGTAATCGAGGAATTCGGAACAAGGATATCAAAAAAATTGGATGAATTAGCTTCAAATAATGAAAGCCTACCAGTTTTGCTTAAAGCTCACCTTGATTGTTTAATTGAATTCGAACCATTTTATACTAGACTTATTATCGAAAGGAGGCTGCTTCCCGATTGTGTCAGAGATACCTATATTATGATTCAAAGTGCAATTTCCTTTCACATAGGGATTGCTGCAAAAATAGAAGAACAAAAAGGATACCTTAAAACTATGCCTATAGACTTTTTATTTAATACTTGGCTAGGATTAATTCATTATTATTTAACTAATAGCGATCTATTCACCGAAAATAAGTCACTACTTAGAGCTTATCAAGAAAAATTAATAAATAATTATATTAATTTAATTAAAATTTAGGAGGAATTTTATTATGAAAAAATGTATTGCTTGTGGAATGCCAATGGAAAAGGCTGATGATTTTGCTATGGGAGATACTTCAAAAGATTATTGCAAGTATTGTGCAAAAGAAGATGGCTCAATGCAATCCTATGAGGAAAAGCTACAATCATTAACTGACTTTATCGTAAAAACTCAAGGAATTAAAGAAAATGTTGCTAAGGAAGCTGCTATTTCACAAATGTCAAAATTACCTGCTTGGGTATCGATAACAGAGGTAAGATGACAGAACTAAGAGGTCAGAATGCTGACCTCTTAAATTAAAACTCAATATATTTGTTCAAAACTTCTACAGCTCTTACTAAATATTTTTCATCTACCTCTGTAAATCTTCCAACTTCTTCACTATCTATATCAAGTACAGCATAAACAATTCCATTTTTTATAATAGGAATGACAATTTCAGAATTTGAAGCAGCATCACAGGCAATATGGCCTTCAAATTCGTGAACATTTGCAATTCTCATTACTTTTTTATCCTTAACAGCAGTTCCGCAAACCCCTTTTCCAAACTGAATTTTTGTACAAGCTGGCATTCCTTGAAAAGGTCCTAAAATCAACTCCCCATTTTTCATGATATAAAAACCACACCAATTGATGTTAGAAGTTAAAGCATTTATTAATGCAGAAGCATTAGATAGCTTAGTCACATTGGGCTCATCACCATTTACAAGCCCTTCTAGCATAATTAGCATATTATCATATTTTTCACAAACACTCATTCCGTTAAACAAATTTATATCAAACAAATTTTCACCTCATTTTTAATTTATTAATCCTTTCGAAAAATCCTTGAGGCTTTGCCACCAAAGGATTTTTTCTTTCCCTCTGAAAATGGTATCACCTCAAATTTTCCTAAGGTTGTAATCCTACGTAATGCGTAGCATTTAGCAGG
>JAJXWJ010000120.1 GCA_021781655.1 Bacillota bacterium
CACCATCAGATAAAAGCTTATTTAAATCTGTATTTGATGCATCTATTATACTCAAAACCGATTGCTTTCTAACATCAGATGGTAAATTTTCTGGAAGTGCATTTATAAAGTTTCCTAACATGAATATTGTATTTATATCATTGTTATCTATACCATAATTAGAATATATATCTTTTATATTTAAATTATTTGTTGATTTAAATTCAGGTTTTTCTGAAGCTTTGTTATCTTCAATTACTGGCTCATTAGTTGATAACTCTTCTTTAGTCTCTTCAATATCCTTTGGTACTATTTCCTGTTGGTCATTGACGTTATTATAAAGATATTTTGAATAATCCTCACCACTATTAATATCTTCTTTTTCTTTGTTTATATCTTTTTCTTCATTATTAGATATAACAATAGAATCATTATTAACTTTTTCTACAAGATTGAGTTTTTCGAAGACAGACATAATCTTTGACATACTTTACTTCTCCCCTAACCTAAATTTACTAACCCATTAACTATGTTAATATGTATATTTAGCCTAATTTACACAAGAACATATAGTAGTTCTCTTCCAAATATTATTCCTAATATTATCATAACTATATATGTCAACATATGATAAAATTGTTTTGTTAACCTGTATCCGTTAGCCGAAAAAATTTTTTGAGTTAACATGGAAATTATTTTACAAAGTGTAAAAACTAAAAAAAAAAGCTATAACCTGACAAATAATTAATTTTAAAAACATATTTATCCCATCCATTATAAAGTAATATTTAAAATGTACACTTTATCAGCATCATAAACTATTACTTAATTATATACTATAATAATTATTTAAGCAAGATGTCTAAATATGTAATTATTATTTTTTATTTCATTTAAAATTGCTTATTTCAGGTTAAGTATTTATAATATAATATGTCAAATTTAATGAAATAATTACGGGGATGAATTTATATATGAAAAGCAAAAATATATTAGTAAATAAATGGTATGTGCTTATAATAGCTGTGTTTTGTTGTCTTTTATGGGGAAGCGCTTATCCATGCATTAAAATAGGCTACAATCTCTTCAATATTGCTGCTAATGATACTCCGACAAAATTAGTATTTGCTGGATTTCGGTTTTCTATTGCAGGAATGGTTGTGCTCTTAGTTTACTTCATTATTAACAAAACAATCTACATACCAAAAAAACAAGAATTATTTAAAATGCTCATATTAGGTCTTCTTCAAACAACTTTTCAATATATATTTTTTTATATTGGCTTATCAAATACCACTGGTGTAAAAGGCTCTATTTTGAACTCCACTGGAATATTTTTTTCTGTGTTCTTAGCTCATTTCTTATATAAAAATGACAAGATAAATATTTTTAAAATACTTGGCTGTTTAGTAGGCTTTATAGGCGTAATCGTCATTGAATTTTCTTCCGGCTTAAGTAATATAAGCTTTAACTTCTATGGTGATGGCTTCATAATTATTGCCGCTATTGTGGCTTCCATTGCAGCAATTTACAGTAAAACATTAAGCCATTCTATAAATATAATATCCTTGACTGGCTATCAATTATTTTTAGGTGGAATCATCTTGAGCTTAACTGGTTACTTATCTGGCGGACACTTAAATAATTTTACTTCCCAATCCTCAGCTTTGTTACTATATATGGCTTTGTTATCTGCTGCTGCCTTTACCCTTTGGACAGCTCTTTTAAAATATAATAAGGTCAGTACTATTAGTATGTATAATTTTCTAGTCCCTATTTTTGGCTCCTTATTATCTGCAATATTTTTAAATGAAAAAATTTTTGAAGTTAAGAACCTAATCGCCTTAATTTTAGTTTGTTTAGGAATCTTCTTAGTCAATAAATTTTCTTAACTTTTACCTATTATCTATTTTTTCTGGGTACATATCATGGTTAAAAAGTCTTTGCTCTGCTAAAGCTTCATACTTTGTGCCTTTTCTACCATAATTGCAATAAGGATCTATACTTATACCACCTCTTGGAGTAAATTTACCCCAAACTTCAATGTATTTTGGCTCCATAAGCTTAATTAAATCCTTCATTATAATGTTAACACAATCTTCGTGAAAATCACCGTGATTTCTAAAACTAAACAAGTATAATTTTAGCGATTTGCTTTCCACCATCTTTTCTCCTGGTATATAACTAATATAAATTGTTGCAAAATCTGGTTGCCCAGTCATTGGGCATAAACTTGTGAATTCTGGGCAATTAAATTTCACAAAATAGTCATTTTCTATATGTTTGTTTGGGAATGCTTCCAGTATTTCCGGTGCATACTCCATTTTATATTTAATGCCCTGATTACCTAGTAAATTTATTTCCTTTAAATCCTCTTTACTTCTTCCTACCATCTATAATCATCCTTTACACATTTTTGACTTTAAATAATTATCTAAACCTCTTTTTCTTAATTTGCAAGCCGGACACTCACCACAGCCATCTCCAATAATTCCGTTATAGCAAGTTAGTGTCTTTTCCCTAACAAAATCTAAAGCTCCCATATCATCTGCCATCTTCCATGTCTCTTCCTTATCTATCCACATCATAGGCGTGTGAATTACAAATTGATAATCCATAGCCAAATTCAAAGTTACATTCAAAGATTTGATAAAAACGTCTCTGCAATCTGGATATCCACTAAAATCCGTTTCACAAACTCCTGTTATTAAGTTACGTGCTCCCAGTTGCTTTGCAAAAACTGCTGCAAAGGTTAAAAAAAGCATGTTTCTTCCATCTACAAAGGTTGAAGGTAGCTCGCCATTTTCTCCAGCTTTTACTTCTATGTCACTTCTAGTCAATGCATTGGGTGCAAGCTGTCCTAAAAGCTTCATATCTAAGATATGATGTTCTATACCTAGTTCTTTTGAAATATTATTTGCACAATCCAGCTCTTTTATATGCTTTTGATTATAGTCGAAGGATACAGCTATTACTTCCTTAAACCTCTCTTTTGCCCAAAATAAACATGTAGTGGAATCCTGACCACCACTAAATACTACAACTGCCTTTTCATTTTTCATCATCATATTTTCCTAAACTCCTCTCGTTTCACTTGGCCAAATTATTTTATGCAGTTGGACCTGCAATCTAACTTTATTCATTTTATTTTCCTTCATGTATTCAACAATAACCTTAGGCTCAATCATATTGGTTACTGGACTAAAGTAAACTAAACATTTGCTTGAAAGTTTATAAGTATTTATAACCTTTGTAGCACGCTTTAAGTCCTCCTCACTTCCTATTACAAATTTTACCACATCCTGACTTCTTATATTTTCATAATTACTTAGATCCATCTTACTTTCCATTTTGCTACTTTGCAATTTATAATCTAAAATGAACCTAACATTTTCTAAATCCTTTAATTTTTCAAATTTGCTAACTGGAATAGAACCGTTTGTTTCGATATGAATTAATAACCTTTTATCTTCAGCTAAAAAGCAAATTAATTGTTCAATATCCTCTTGAATTAGGGGTTCCCCTCCTGTTATAGTTACGTTTATGCTGCCATTTTCCTTAATGTAAGCATATATATCTTCCTTAGACAAAAATTCACCTTCCGTCTTTGGCGAAATAGAATATTCAGTATCACACCAGCTACAATTGAGGTTACATCCTCCTAGCCTAATAAAAGTTGCTATTTCACCTGCCGTAGGACCTTCTCCATCTATTGATAAAAATTTTTCTATCACCTTAAATTTTTCCATAAGCATCAATCTTCCTCTCTATAAATGCAGCTATTTGTAGGTGTTTCAAAAAGTTCTACTTCATAAATATTGATGCCATCTTCTTTTATCATATTAAATATATGTCTAGACATCTCTTCTGCAGTTGGCCTATATGATACCTTAACGTATTCAAAACCTTGAGGTAATGCCTCTAACCCCTTAATTAAAGCTTCCCCTAATTCATTATCCTCTATAATAAGTTTATGATCATAATAATCGTGAACCTTTTTTAATACTTCTTTAATAAAACTAAAGTCTTCAACCATACCACGTGCTGCACCTGATTTCTTTAGTTCATTATCTTTAACCTTTACAACCAACCTATACCTATGTCCATGAATATTAGCACATTTCCCATTATAATCACTTAAGTAGTGTGCTGTATCAAATTGTGTCTCGCATTTTAAAATAAACATTTTATCCTCCTTGTGGCTCCAAAGGTGCCTGACCCCAAGGGGTCAGGCACCTAAAAACAAAAAAAGGGCGCAAGGCGCCCTTAGTATTTTGTATAAAAATCACTTTTGTTTGCCTAGTTTTGTTTAACGACAGGAAGCTTTCGAACTGTCTGTTAAGTTGTAAATTATTTATACCAAATATTAAAGAAATAATCAAGGCTTTTGTTAAACCTTAGCCTCAAAATAATGGTCTCCTCCGCCAGATTTTGTTGCACTTGCCATAGTATCTGGCATTTTTGCAGTGCTGTTAACATTACTATTATTTGTATTGGAACTCTGAAGTGGACCTTGTACTGATTTTGCACTACTTAAATAAGTTGAGTAAAATGAACTCGCAATGGATAAAATATTCATAATATTACCCTCTTCCTATGATTTATTAAGCCTTCAGCTTTTGCTTTTATAATACATAATTTTGCTTAAACCTGCCTTAATGATTCCTTAATTTTTGCTGAGAAAGAGGTAAATTATTTGTGAACTATATCTATTTAAGTTGAAACACATCTTTTTAATAATTTTTAGTGAAACTTTAAAATTTATATAACTATTTTTTTACTACTTGTTTTATAACCCTAAATTTTATTGTATATTTATATTATAAATATTATAGCGAGGTGTTTGTAAATGAAGGTATTACTTATAAATGGAAGTCCAAGAGAAAAGGGCTGTACTTTTACAGCCTTAAGCGAAGTTTCAATGGCTCTTCAAGCTGAAAATATAGAAGCAGAAATTTTTCATGTAGGCAATAAACCGATAAGAGGCTGTATAGCTTGTGGCGCTTGTGCTAATTCTAACAGATGTATTTTTGATGATGACACTGTAAATACAGCACTAGATAAAGCTAAAGAAGCAGATGCTTTCGTATTCGGTTCACCTGTACACTATGCAGCTGCTTCTGGACTTATTACATCATTTTTAGACAGATTCTTTTATGCTGGCGATGGATTTCAGTACAAACCTGGAGCTGCTGTAGTTAGCTGCAGGCGTGGAGGGGCTACCACTGCCTTCGAGCAGCTTAATAAATATTTCACTATAGCTAACATGCCTGTAGTGTCTTCTCAATATTGGAATATGGTTCATGGCAATACTCCAGAAGAAGTAAAACAAGATCTAGAAGGCATGCAAACTATGAGAACCTTAGGTAAAAACATGGCTTGGCTTTTAAAATGTATACAAGCTGGTAAAGAAGCTGGAGTTACGCTCCCAGAAAAGGAACCTAGAGCAGTTACTAATTTTATAAGATAATATTATTATAAAATCCATCTTCAAACATATCTCTAACCTCATCTAAATTGCTTGTCTTACTTAGAGCTAGAATCAGTTTGATTCTAGCTTTTTGACCGTTCATGTTATCTCCAAGTATTACCCCAAGATTTCTAAGCTCTTTTCCTCCACCTTCATATCCATAAGAAGGGAACACTCTTCCCTCAAAGCATCTAGAAACAATTACAACAGCTATATTATTATTTATAGCGTTTTTTACCCCTTGAACCATTTCAAGAGGAATGTTTCCTCTTCCCATAGCTTCTATTACTATCCCTTTGTCTCCTTCAGAAACGCAAAAGTCTATAAGCCTCCCGTCCATTCCTGAAACGCACTTAATAAGATCGACCTTAGCACTTAATTCATCTATTTTAATGTTTAATTTTTGCTCGCTATTTCTATAAAATATCACCTCATTATTATCTACTATTCCAATAGGTCCAAAAACAGGAGTTTGAAAAGCATTAAGGCTCATGGAATTAGCTTTTGTTACTTCACTGGCACTATGGAGTTCTCCATTTAGGCAAACAAGCACACCTCTGTTCTTCGAATTTTCGGATATAACCGTACAAATTGCTGCAGCTAGATTGGAGGGCCCATCATAACCCAATTCTGAACCGCTTCTCATTGCACCTGTAATAACAATTGGCTTTTCAGAAGCAATAGTTAAGGCTAAAAAATATGCTGTTTCTTCTAACGAATCTGTTCCATGGGTTACGACTATGCCATCGATATCTTCTCTAAGGAGTAATTTTTCAACATATTTAGACAGCTCCAACATAACTTCAGGAGTAATATGGGGGCTAGGAAGGTTTGAAAAATTATAAGATTCTATTTCAGCAAACTCCTCTATACCTGTTACCATTGCCATTATTTCTTCACCAGTTAAAGATGGTACTGCCGCTTTTATTATAGGATCTACCTTCATCGAAATCGTACCACCATTAAACACAACTGCTACCTTTTTCATAATCACTTCTCCTATCCATTACATTTCTATATAATCTTAATGTTTTTATTCATAACAAAAATAAAGGCGGCAAATATAAACAGAGTTCTTGGTTTCAGGTGGAGTTTTTTTACTCCATCTGAAACTTAGAAATCGTTATCCAGGGACGTAGCAGCCGTCATACTCTAAAGAGAAAGCGACTATACCAAATTAAAAATTTGGTATATCTGCTTTTCCCACTTTGAAGAAGATGGGAGTGTTACGGATGGTAGTCATCGGATAAACAATAATACTACAGCTACAAACACCGACCCTTTTCTACTTTACTTCTACTTTCTTAAAATATATTATAGTTAATATTATAAATACCACAGTGTACGCAGCTCCAATTAATGCACCATGAATTTCTACTGAATTTGGTAGATTTTTCATAGCTAAATTTTCAAGCTGTGTAGTTATAAGATTATTATACACAATTTCAAATTTCTTTGAAACAAACATTGTTAAAAGTTGAAAAATTTTTGGCGAAATTAGAAACAAGCCTGCATATAAAAAAGCAAAAGTTGTTGAGTTTTTAATGAAAATGCATAAAAAAGTTCCAACTGATACTGCTCCAATCCATAAAGGAGCTGCCCATAATATCCTAAAAAACAAATCAACATCCGTGGAAGCTGGACTTTTGCCTGTACCTAGTACAATTGTTCCAACTCCAAATAAGACTACCATAATTATAATTCCTGATATTAATGAAAGTATTACCGAAACTATGAATTTACAAATAACAAGTTTCTTTCTATCTAAACCAAAAGCTAAAACATTTTTCATTGTAAGATTTTTATGCTCTTCTGCAATAGCTATATCTAAAAACATTACAGTTAAAAATATAGGAAGTGTAAGCACACCTACTGTCAAAAGCAGCAAAGTATCTAATCCTACGCTAACTGTACTAGAACTTACTTTCATTAAAATAATAAGCAACAGGCAAACAGATGCACAAATGCCTGTAGCTATCCAAAGATATGCTCTGTTAATATTTCTATATAACTCAGCTTTAATGTAATTAAGCATTTTTATTACCCCCAATTAAATTCATAAAATAGTCCTCCAGATTTAATCCATTTTGATTTAAGGAATATAGCTTTATTCCGCTCATTACCAAAGCTTGTGCAATCATTTCTGGTTTGTCTACTAGCTGCATTAGCCTTATGTTTTTGTCATTTAACACCTCGTAATCTTTACAGCCTAATTGGTTTTCAATTATTGCAGTAGCTTTTTCTACATTATCAACTTTAATCACTATACAGCTCTTCAACTTTTCTTCTAACTTTTTAGCAGAAATTTGCTCTATGAGCTCTCCTTTATTTATAAAACCATATTGGGTAGTAAGTTGCTCTAATTCGCTTAAAATATGACTTGATATTATTATAGTTACATTTTTCTCTTTGTTAAGTCGTAATAGTATTTCTCTAATTTCAACAATTCCTGCTGGATCTAACCCATTAATCGGTTCATCCAATATTAATAGGTCTGGATTTGACATAATTGCTAGTCCAAGCCCTAAACGCTGCTTCATACCTAATGAAAAATTTTTAAATTTTTTATTTCCAGTATCCTCTAAACCAATAAATTTTAGAGTGTTCTTAACAACTTCCTCATCATCTATCCCTCTTTGTATTTTGTAATATTCTAGATTTTTTCTTGCAGATAAATATGGAAAAAAGCATGGAGTTTCTATAATTACCCCTATCCTTCTCCTAGCTTTATTT
>JAJXWJ010000121.1 GCA_021781655.1 Bacillota bacterium
TTTTGCATTTTCTAATGCTCCATAGCTTACTGCTATTACTCCATTTCCTCCTATGCTTATTAAATCCAAGCCACTCTCACTTCCTTTTATATCCTTTGATATTTGTATTAATTTTTACTCATGACTACTCATTTGCTTCTTTACTTCATTATTTTAATTCTACACAATTTTACAAATTCCTTCTTATTTAACTTATTTATATAATTATTATTAATAAGATACCTAATAAATAGTTAAACATCCCCTGCATATCTTTATGCTGTATTAGCATTCTTGATAGTTCCAATCAAATTATTTTTGAACTCTTCTACTAACATGATCATTATTTTTAGGCTTGTCAATTATATATTATTCATTATGAATCTATGAATAAAAAATATTTTATAGTTATTCATTACATAATTGTTATCTAAACATACACTAAAAGAACCTCCACAGATTTGTGTAAATCAAATCTGTGGAGGTTCTTTTAATATAAATTAATTGTGCATTCCGTACAGTTTTCAAAAAATCTGACCTCTGACTTATGAAAAATATTGCATAGCAATATTTTTCTTTTCTTAATTAATAAGTTTCAAATTCCACATTAGGGCTAATATCTTTTTCATAGTCGATGCCTTCTATTCCAAAACCAAATAACTTGAAAAAGTCTCTTCTATATTTTTCTATATTCGTTACTTCAGTTACATTTTCAGAGTTAATAGTCTCCCATAAGTTTAGTATTTCATTTTGAACATCTTCTCTCATTTCAAAATCATCAACCCTTAGCCTATCCCTTGAATCTAGCTTAAATTCGCTTCCAAATAGCTGAGTTTTAAATAATCTATATATTTGTTCAATGCAACCTTCATTTATATTCTTTTCATTCATAACCTTGTCTAATAACGCCATATATAGCGGTACCACAGGAATTGCAGAACTTGATTGGGTAACTAGTGCCTTGTTTACTGTAACATATGCTCTTCCATTCATAGCTTTAAGCTTTTTATTTAAAGCTATAGCTGTATTTTCTAAATGTTCTTTTGCTTTACCGATTGTTCCATTCCAATAAATTGGATATGTAATTTCTGAACCTATATATGAATATGCAACTGTAGTTGCTCCTTCTTCCAAAACCTTTGCTTCTAATAAAGCATCTATCCATAACCGCCAATCTTCGCCGCCCATTACTTTTACTGTTGCTTTTACTTCTTCTTCTGTTGCAGCCTCAATTTCTACATCAGAAATTTTATAAGTATGAAAATCAACTGCCTTATTTTTATAAGCTTCCCCAATAGGTTTTAAGGTTGAGCGATACGTTTCTCCAGAAATTGGGTCTGTTCTTCTTGGAGATGCAATGCTGTATACTACTAAATCTACTTTTCCAAGATCTTCTTTTATAAGCTTAATTACCTTATCCTTTATTTCTTTTGAAAAAGCATCTCCATTGACAGTTTTTGAATAAAGTCCTTCCTCCTTAGCAAACCTCTCAAAAGCTGCACTGTTATACCAGCCTGCTGTGCCTAATTTTTTATCAGTTGATGGTCTTTCAAATGCTACGCCAATAGTACTTGCTCCTGCTCCAAAAGCTGTAGCTATTCTAGAAGCTAATCCATAACCCGTAGACGAACCAATTACGAGAACCTTCTTGGGTCCTTCTATTTGCTTATTAGCTTTTATATAGTCAATTTGTTCACGGACATTTGCCGCACAACCTTCTGGATGAGCAGTAACACATATAAAATCTTTAAATTTAGGTTTAATTATCATTATTTACACCATCCTATATTAATTTTAATTACTTAACAAAAATTGCGGCAGTTGCAAAAGGTCCCTTGAGTTCGATTACTGCCTTTGCCTTTTCTAAGCTTCCTGGCTTTTCTACATCTAAATCTTGTATTTTTCCTTCTTTAATAAGCTTTTTCACTGTTTCTACATCCAATTTGACTTTAAATCTTTCAAATTGGTTTTTCCAAATAGTAAATTTGCATCCTCTAGTCCACTCAGTACAATAATATCCCTTGCTATTCTCTAATATATTGCCTTTCCCACATGCTGGACATTTACCAAGACTATTTTGAATACTCTTATTTGAAGCAGATTTTCCTTCTTCTTCAAATACAACTTCCCTATTGACCTTTGAAGACTCCTTAACAATATACCTTACATATCTTTGTATGCTTTCCATAAATCTATCTTGACCTAATTTACCTTTGCTTATAGACGTTAAGCCTTTTTCCCACTTTCCTGTTGTTTCCGGAGATTTTAACTCCTCGGGAACTATTTCTATAAGCTTCATACCTTTTTCTGCTGGTAAAAGTGATTTACCCTTCCTTGTTATGTATCCAACATTTATCAATCTTTCTATTATAGCAGCTCTTGTAGCAGGGGTTCCAAGTCCACCTTCCTTTAGCTGTTCTTTTATATCTTCATCTTCAACAAATCGTCCTGCATTTTCCATAGCTGAAAGCAGGCTGGCCTCATTGTAGGCACTAGGAGGTTTAGTCTTTTTTTGAACTATTTCTCCATCTATAACCTTAACTTCTTCACCTTTTTTTAATTTAGGAAGTTCATCTTCATCTTCACTTTTTTTATTGTCATTTTTATACAACTCCATCCATCCAAGATTTAAGATAGTTTTCCCTTTAGTGATAAAGTTTTCCCCTTCCACTTCAGTTGTAATTTTAGTTAATGTAAATTCGTAATTTGGATAAAATACCGAAATAAATCTTCTAACTATTAAATCATATATTTTCAATTCATCTTGCGATAATAATTTCAAATTAGGTGTTACATCAGTAGGTATTATAGCATGATGATCTGTTACTTTGCTATCATCTATAATTCTTTTTGTTATTGGAAGCTTTTGAAGTGCTTTAACATACTTCACATATTCTAAATAAGGTTCTACTGCAACTTTATTTAAAGTTGATTGTATTTTATTTACCATGTCCTTACTTAAGTATCTACTATCTGTTCTCGGATAGGTAACAAGCTTTCTTTTTTCATATAAGTCCTGCACCAAATTTAAAGTTTTTTGAGCAGAAAATCCAAATTTTTTATTTCCATCCCTTTGAAGCTCCGTCAAGTCGTATAGAAGTGGAGGAACTTGTTTTTTCTTTTCATTTTCAATCTTTAGCACCTTGCCTGTTTTATCTTTTATCTTTTCTAACAGTGCTTCTGCCAAGGTCTTTTCTAATATTTTTGTTTCGTTTGTCTCTTTATCTATAAATGTTCCTTTATAATTGTAGAAAATAGCATTTACTTCAAAATAATCTTGAGGAACAAAATTTTCTATTTCTTTTTGTCTTTTTACTAATATCGCCAAAGTTGGTGTCTGTACTCTTCCTATGCTTAGTAGTGCATTATATTTCAAGGTGTAAGCCCTACTAGCATTCATTCCTACAAGCCAATCTGCCTCTGAGCGACATTTTGCACTATAAAATAAATTATCGTATTCTCTGCCTTCTTTTAACTTTTCAAAGCCTTCTTTTATTGCCTCATCGGTCATACTTGAGATCCAAAGGCGCTTAAATGGTTTTGTGCAAAAAGCTGCCTCATAGGTATACCTAAATATAAGTTCTCCTTCCCTACCAGCATCTGTAGCACAAATCAAAGAGTCTATCCTTTCATCCTCCATAAGCCTTTTAATTATTTCAAATTGTTTTTTTGTATCATCAATAGGTTTTATTTTCATTGTTTCAGGAATGATTGGAAGGGTATCAAATCTCCATTTTTTATATTTTAAATCATACTCTTCTGGCTCAAAAAGAGTTACTAAGTGTCCAACGGCCCAAGTCACAATATATTTATCACCTATTAAAAAGCCATCACCTTTTTTATTACATCCAAGCACTTTCCCTATATCTCTTGCAACAGAAGGCTTCTCTGCAATAACAAGAACCTTGCTCATTTTATCACTCACATTCTTTACTAACTATTAATAATAAAAAGGAACCACAAAGTTCCTTACCTTATATTATTCAATAAATTTTCCTATTTTTCTAAATTTATCATACCTGTTCTGTAAAAGAATAGTTTTATCCTCTGAACAAAGCTTTGGAAGTGCTATTAAAAGTTCATTTTTAATATTTTGCGCAGCAAGTTGGGAATCCAAATGGGCTCCACCTTCTGGTTCCTCAATTATTTTATCAATGATTTCAAACTGTTTTAAGTCTTTAGCAGTAGCTTTAATTACTTCAGTAGCTTCTTGAGCTCTTTTTGAATCTTTCCACAAAATACTTGCAAAACCTTCTGGAGAAAGAACGGAATAAATTGCATTTTCCATCATCCAAACTTCATCTGCTACAGCCATTGCAAGTGCTCCTCCACTTTCGCCTTCACCTATAACTATAGAAATTATTGGCGTTTTTAAAAGGGACATCTCCATCAAGTTTCTTGCGATAGCTTCTCCTTGACCTCTTTCTTCTGCCCCAACTCCAGGGTATGCTCCCTGAGTGTCTATAAAACAAATTACAGGTCTTTTAAATTTTTCTGCTTGCTTCATAAGCCTAAGAGCTTTTCTATAGCCCTCTGGATGAGGCATCCCAAAATTTCTTTTGATCCTCTCATTAACGTTACGTCCTCTTTCCTGACCAATAATCGTTACAGCTATTCCATTTATCTTTCCAATTCCGCCAACAATAGCAGGATCATCTCTAAACTGCCTATCCCCATGAAGCTCAATAAAAGAATCGAATATATTTTTTATATAATCTAGTGTAGTAGGTCTTTCTGCTAGTCTTGCTATCTGAAGCTTTTCCCATGCAGTTTTTTCTTTGACTTCTATTTTTTTAGTATCTTCCATTTTAATATCACCTCAACCTTATACAGCTAGAAGCTTTCCTAACACTTCTTTAAGTTTTGATCTTTCAACTATTTTATCAATAAAACCGTGCTTTAGTAAAAATTCTGCACTTTGGAACTCTTCTGGAAGCTTTTGCTTTATAGTTTGCTCAATAACTCTTCTACCAGCAAAGCCTACTAAGGCATGTGGTTCTGCAAGAATTATATCTCCTAGCATTGCAAAGCTTGCAGTAACACCACCAGTTGTTGGATCTGTTAATACGGTAATATATAATAGTCCTTCTTCATTATGCTTTGCTATTGCACTGCTTGTTTTAGCCATTTGCATTAATGAAAACATTCCCTCTTGCATTCTTGCACCACCTGAAGCTGTGAAAATAATTATAGGTAATCTATTGTTTGTAGCGGTTTCAACAGCTCCTGTTATTTTTTCTCCAACAACAGAACCCATACTTGCCATCATAAAGTTACTATCCATAACTGCAATAACCGTATCATTACCATTTATTTTACCAATACCAGTAACAACTGCATCATTAAGACCAGTTTTCTCTTGCTCCTTAATAAGTTTTTCATCA
The DNA here is from genome assembly GCA_021781655.1 of Bacillota bacterium. GTDB lineage: Bacteria > Bacillota > Clostridia > Clostridiales > Clostridiaceae > JAJXWJ01. The sequence continues at coordinate 5,364 of JAJXWJ010000121.1, forward strand.
TAACCTGAAAACTCCAGAGGATTTACAGATTTCATATTCGGATAAAGTTCCTGAAATGTACCTTCATCAATAATCATTTTAATTCTTTCTTTTGCACTAAGTCTCATATGAGCATGACAACTAGAACATACCTTGAAATTTTCATTTAAATCTTCTTGATATATAATCTTGCCACATTTAGGACATTTAACCCACATACCATCTGGTATTACAGGTAATTGCTCTGTTTTCTCATCGTTACTCTCACTAGAAATTACATTGTCACTAACGGTAATATATTTTCTTTTTTTAAATAGTGCCATAATATTTCACCTTACCTTAGCTTTTTACTAACTCAGTTTATAAATTAAACTGCTCTTTTATAAAACCAGTATTGTACTTACCTTCATTAAAAGCTTCATTGCTAATTATTTTATATTGAAAGTCTAAATTTGTATCAAGTCCTTCAATAATAAATTCGCCTAATGCCCTTTTCATTCTGCTGATAGCTTCTTCTCTAGTTTTTCCATGAACTATTAGTTTGCCTATCATAGAATCATAAGTAGGCGGAATTACATATCCCTGATAAGCAGCACTGTCTAGCCTTACTCCTAATCCACCGGGAACATGTAAATATTTTATTTCACCTGGCGATGGCCTAAAGCCCTTTTCTGGGTTTTCTGCATTTATTCTACATTCTATCGCATGACCATTGATTTTAACGTTTTTCTGCAATACAGAAAGTTTTTCTCCACTGGCAATTTTGATTTGCTCTTTTATAAGATCGATACCTGTTATCATTTCAGTAATAGGATGCTCAACCTGAATTCTAGTATTCATTTCCATAAAATAATAGTTGCCATGCTTATCTAAAAGAAATTCAATAGTTCCAGCATTTTTATATTGTACTGCCTTTGCAGCCTTTACAGCAGTCTCTCCCATTTCTTTTCTTAAAGCTTCTACCATAACTGGTGAAGGAGCTTCCTCTAAAACCTTTTGGTTTCTTCTTTGAATGGAGCAATCTCTTTCTCCAAGATAAATTATATTTCCAAAATTATCACCTAATATTTGAAATTCTATATGTCTTGGTTCCTCTATAAACTTCTCGATGTACATAGTATCATCGCCAAAAGCTACCTTAGCTTCTGTTCTAGCTGTCTCAAAAGCATTACCAAATTCTTCTCTTTCTCTTACTATTCTTATTCCTCTGCCACCACCACCGGCGGAAGCTTTTACCATAACAGGATAACCTATTTTGTCTGCTTCTTTATAGGCATCCTCCAAATCTTTAACTGCACCTTCTGTTCCAGGTATAACAGGAACCTTTGCTTCTATCATTATTTCTCTTGCTCGAGATTTGTTTCCCATTTTTTCAATTGTTTCTGCATCTGGTCCGATAAAGGTAATATTGCAATCTGCACACATTTTTGCAAATTTGCTGTTTTCAGATAAAAAACCAAAACCGGGATGAATAGCCTGTGCCCCAGTTAAAACTGTAGCACTTATAATATTTTCCATATTCAAATAACTATCTTTTGATTTACTAGGTCCAATACAAACAGCTTCATCTGCAATTTGTGTATGCATAGCATCTTTATCCACTTCTGAATAAACTGCTACTGTAGCTATACCCATTTCTTGACAGGCCCTTATTATTCTGACCGCAATTTCTCCACGATTAGCAATTAATATCTTTTTAAGCATATCTATACTCTCCATTTCTTAAACGATCATAAAAGTAATTTCTGCTTCCGCCGCTTTTTTTCCATCCACTGTGGCAATACCTTTACCAATGCCTGCTGGACCTTTAATTTTTACAATTTCTATTTCTAACCTCAATACATCTCCTGGAACTACCATCTTTCTAAACTTAGCATTTTTTATTCCGCCTAAGATTGGCTTCTTACCCTTATATTCATCTTTGCTTAGTATTGCAACTGCACCAAGCTGTGCTAGTGCCTCAACGATAAGAACTCCTGGCATAACTGGAAAATCAGGATAATGCCCTTGGAAAAAAGGCTCGTTTACTGTTACATTTTTATAACCTACTACTTTAACCCCAGGTTCTATTTCCTCTACCTTATCTATTAAAAGCATCGGAAATCTATGTGGAATTATTTCCTTTATCTGATTAATATCTAAACCCATATATCCTCCTACTATACTCTTACTTTAAATAGTTGTTGACCATACTCAACCATTTGCTCATTTTCAGCTAGAATTTCTACAATCTCTCCATCAAATTCTGATTCGATTTCATTCATAAGCTTCATAGCTTCAATTATACATAAAACCTGACCTTTTTTAACCTTAGAGCCAACTTTAACAAAAGCTTCTGCTTCTGGACTTCCCGAGCCATAAAAGGTTCCAACTATAGGTGATTTTACTGACTTAAGATTTTCATTAGAAGTAGTGGCTTCTTTTATTTCTGGAACTTCTGTCTTTGTAGCCGCTGTCTCTTCTTTTATTTCTTTTTTAACTACAGTATCATTTGATAAAAGGCTGCTATTTATTTCTCCTTTTTGAAGCTTTATGTGCATTCCTTCAGTTTCAACTTCTAAGTAATTTAATCCATTTTCACTAGCAGTTTTTATTAACTGTTCTATTGCTTTATAATCCATAAAACTAT
>JAJXWJ010000122.1 GCA_021781655.1 Bacillota bacterium
TGAGCTCCTCTACTGCCTGATCGTATGTAATTAAAAAAGTTTTCCAATGTATTTCACTCATATAATTCATCCTTCTTTATCTGTTATTAATATTCCCCACCAATAAATATTATAATATCATAAAAATGTGTATTCAATATATTTTAATATTTTAATATTTTGCACTACAATTTAAATCTGTTTTTTGATATAATAATAATTGTTAGAAAAAGCGAAATTACTATAGAGGTGATAAAATGGATAACAATCTATTTTCTGACTTGGAAAATTTAGGATTTAAAGATACAAATCAACTTAACATATATCAAAATTCTGAATCAAAAGCTGCTGATACAGTTAAACCAGAAGAAAAAGCAGTAGATGAAGATTCTCTTTTATATGATAGAACAGTAACTTGCCCTGTATGCGGTTCAGTTTTTAAAGCTAGGAGCGTAAAAAATAGTTCTTATAGAATCGAAGAAAAACAGAGTGATTACTTTATTAGGTATAGTATTGTAAATCCTTATTTTTATGATGTATGGCTATGTAACGATTGCGGCTATGCAGCAATGAAATCAGAATTTGACAAAATAAAAGAATTTCAAAAAGATTCCGTCAAAACAAATATATCTAGTAAATGGCATGGTAAAGATTATGGACAAATTTATGATCTAGATATTGCTATTGAAAGATACAAACTTTCATTATTGAATTTTACTGTAATTAATGCTCCAGCAAGCAAAAAAGCAATGAATTGCTTAAAAATTGCATGGATGTATAGAATTAAAGGTGATGCTGAAAAAGAAATGACCTTTTTAAAAAATGCATTAGAAGGATTTAATACTGCATTTTCAAATGAAAGATGCCCTATTTTTGGTATGGACTTACACACACTTACATATTTAATTGGCGAATTAAATAGAAGGGTTGGGAACTATGAAGAAGCATTACTTTGGTTTAGTAAAGTAATCACAGCCATTGGCGTAGACCAAAAACTTAAGGAAAAAGCACGTACTCAAAAAGACTTAATTAAAGAAGCCAGATTATTAGAAGGCAAGGACATTACCATAGAAGAAATTGAAGCTAAGCAAGAGGAAACTAAGAAAAAAGGTGGCTTTTTTTCAAAATTTAAATAATGAAAAATAATTACGCCAATAAAAATTATTTAATCCATAATTTTTATTGGCGTAAAATTTATGCAATCACAAGAAGTTAATATATATGTAACTTCGCTATTTAACTTTTCAATTGGATATTTTTCCTTAGCTACACCGTGCAGATGTCCATATATTACCTTTTCAACTTTATACTCTTTTATTAGTTTTGTCATTTCATTGTCTAGCTTGAAATCTGTAAAAGGTGGGAAATGCATCATTACAATTATTTGTTTATAACCATTTCTTTTTGCATCATCTAAGGACAGCTTTAACCTTATTATTTCTCTTTTATATATTTTTTCATCATGACTGCTAAAATCATCCGAATCCGGATTGTTCCAACCCCTTGTTCCACAAATTGCAAATTGTTTATAAGAAAAAAAGTTGTTTTGAATAAACTTCATATCTTCATAAAGATTGTTCAATTTATTTATTGATGTCCAAAAATAGTCATGATTCCCTTTAACAAAAATCTTTCTTCCTGGCAAATTATGAATCCATTCCAAGTCTTTTAAGCCATCCTCTATACTCATAGACCAAGAAATATCCCCTGCAATCAAAACAGTATCGTCCTTATTTATTAAATTCAACCAATTAATTTTAATTTTTTCATGGTGCATATGCCAATGTTGCCCAAATATATCCATAGGCTTATCCCCACTTAATGCAAGATGAAAATCTGAAATAGCAAATAAAGCCATTTATTTATCTCTCCTTCTTTAAATTGCTGTCTATTTTCATGACATATGCTATAACCTCTGCCACAACATCGTATAGCTCATAAGGAATGCTGCTTCCTACATCAACATTTAAAAGCAAATCAGCTAATTCTTTGTTATATACTACAGGAACTTCATTTTCATCAGCTTTTTCTAGTATCTTTTCTGCTATTATTCCAACACCTGCGGCTGTTACTTTGGGAGCATCATAACCGGTTTCATATTTTAAAGCAGCTGCCTTGCGCCTCTTCATTTCTTATATCCTCCTATCAAACCTTTACATCCAACTTAGCCTTTATCTTGTCATTAAAAAAACTTCTACAGCTCACTAAATTTAGCTTTTGACTTTGTTCTTTTTCATTAATATCAAACCTTGTAGCAAAGCCCATACCTTCTATATTTTGAGATATGTAATTAATTGTAGCCTTCAATAAACCTACAAACTTTTTTTCAATATTTATATCTATATCTACCTTTTTATTTAAAAATGAAAAAAATATATCTATGCTACCCATATTAACTGTATCAATAGACACTGCAATTTTAGCATTTTGAGAATCTATTTTTTTTCCGCTTTTTCTATCATCCTTTATTATAAGCCTAAAATTGTATTCATTAGAATTAAACTTAATAGGTACATCTATATAATAATAGTTTTTTGAAATTTCATTATATACTTTAAAATCGTTTAATTTATCCTTTATCGGCTGTAATATTGGTACTAATTCATTGTTTTTATCTAATAAGTTGTTTATTATATTTTTAATATTATTTATCTCACTATTTAGTTTAGAAGATACTCCCTTACCTGTTAAAATATCATTTGTAACATCTTCGCTTATCTTTACATCCTTTAAGTTTTTTTCCTCTAAATTATTTAAAATAGTAAAAATGGTGTTATCGTTATAAACTATATTTTTAAAACTATTAATATTTTCTCCAGTTAGCTCAATTCCATTCTCCATTAAAGTAGCAATTTCATCTATATCAACTTCTGATAATTCGTTCATATAATTTTTTAAAGCTTCCTTTATACTTTTTCCTAAGTCACTATTTTCATCGATTTTCTTAATCTTTAAGTACTTATTTATTAAATCATCCTTAGAATTTTCTTTTGAAATATTTTTTTTAAAATCTAATATAGTTTTTATTAGCAACACATTATCCTTTGTAAGTGGTATATAATGTTCAAATAAACTTTTTAAAATACTTAAGTTTTCTTCTGAAGAATCCTCGCTGTATTCACTTAAAATGTCCTCTAATTCCTTTTCAGAATCTATATTGCTCTTGTCATCTTGAGAAGTTATCTGAAGCTTTAATTTTCCGTCTTCATAACCCTGTACAACAAACTGACTATATTGATTCATTTCTAAATCTGCTGGATCATCTAGCTGAGCATAAAAGCTCCATCCATTATACTTTAATACAACCTCCGATTTATCTTCACTTATGCCCGTAACTCTAGCATTAAAAGTTTCCCCCGGTTTTAAAGAAAGCTTTCTAAATACTCTTTTATTTTGTATATCAGCCAAATTATTGACATTACTTATTATAGGCATAAGCTGACTTCCTTTCACGCATAAAATAAATTATAGTATATTATCGAGTAGCCAATTTATTTCTTAAGCTTATACAGAACTTTTACTATTTCCTATCAAGTCTTCTTTAGAAAAGCTACCAGGAAAAATTTCATCAAATTTCATAACTATATAATCATCTACACTTCTAGCAATTATAACAATAGTATCTTTTGTAGCAAATTCATTTATCACCTGTCTACAAATGCCACAAGGATATGTATACTCCTCAAGGCTTCCAACAATAGCAATAGCTCTTAAACTTATAAAGCCTTCAGATATTCCTTTGAAAATTGCTGTTCTTTCTGAACAATTTGTAGCACCAAAGGACGCATTTTCAATATTACATCCTCCAAAAGCAGCTTCATTTTCAAACAAAGCTGCTGCTCCAACCTTAAAATTTGAATAAGGGCAATATGCTCTTTTTCTGTATTGTAAAGCCATTTCAATTAATTTTTTGTAATTCACAATAAATCACTTCCTAAAAAATTTATTCAATTACAATTTTATAAAATTTCTTTTTTCCTCTTTTAAGAAGAATACTTCCATCAATAAAGTCTTCTTCTATAACTAATCTTTTTACATCAGTTACCTTTTCGTCATTAATAATTATTCCGCCCTGCTCAATAAGCCTTCTTCCTTCTGATTTTGAAGGAACTATTTTTGTGTATACAAGGGCATCTAAAAGGGCGGCTCCAACCATTTCTTTTTTTATTATCTCTGTTGGAACGTTACTCATATCGCTTCCTTTGCCAAATAAGGCTTCGGTAGCATCTTGAGCTTTTTTTGCCTCTTCTTCGCCATGAACCAATTTTGTTACTTCATAAGCAAGTATTTTCTTTGCCTCGTTAATCTCCGCATCCTTTAAGCTTCCAAACCTCTTAACTTCTTCCATAGGTAAAAAAGTTAGTAATGCAAGGCACTTTTCAACATCTGCATCATTAACATTTCTCCAATATTGATAAAAATCGTAAGGTGAAGTTTTATTTGCATCAAGCCAAAGTGCACCACTTTCTGTTTTTCCCATCTTTTTACCTTCACTATTAGTTAACAAGGAACAAGTCATAGCAAAGGCTGGTTTACTTTCTATTCTTCTTATAAGCTCAACACCAGCTATCATATTTGACCACTGATCGTCTCCTCCAAGCTGCATAAGACATCCGTACCTTCTATTTAATTCTAAAAAGTCATAGCCTTGCATAATCATATAGTTAAATTCTAAAAAAGTTAACCCTTTTTCCATCCTTTGCTTATAGCATTCAGCTGAAAGCATTCTATTCACAGAAAAATGTGGTCCTATTTCTCTTAAAAAATCTATATAATTTAAGTTTAAAAGCCAATCTGCATTGTTTGCAATAATTGCTTTACCATCGTTAAAATCTATGAATCTTGACATTTGCTCTTTAATACATTGTACATTATGCTTTATATCATCCTTTGTTAGCATTTTTCTCATATCAGTTTTTCCAGAAGGATCACCTACCATTGCAGTTCCACCGCCAATTAAAACAACTGGTCTATGCCCTGCTTTTTGCATATGAGACATAAGCATAAGCGCTAAAAAGTGTCCAACATGCAAGCTGTCAGCTGTAGGATCGAAACCGATATAAAAAGTAATTTTTTCTTTTTCTAAAACTTCTTTTGTTTCTTCTTCGTGAGTGAGCTGCTTAATATAACCACGCTCAATCAAAGTATTTAACACACTTGCCAATATAATCAACTCCAAAAGCTATATTTTTCATACCTTCTAGTATATATGTAATCTTGGAATTTATCAATATTTTACTGTTTCTTAAGTGAATTATGTGTTAAGATATATATATAATAATCCATAGAAAGGATGTTTAATTTATGGAAAATTGGAATTTTATAGCCGTGGCTTTTAGTAATGAAATTAATTTAAATAAAATATCAAGTCATTTTGGGATAACTAAAAAATTTAAATGGGAAGATCCTCTTGTGTTATCTGACCATAGATTAAACGGTATTTTAAAGGTACCTGAAAACAAAACCATATATATTTATCATTATGGCTCTTTAGTTTTTATTAATATGGAATATCATGAGATGCAAGATTTCATTAAATATTTACAGGAAATAGATGAAAACTTAAAAAATGATGAAATATCAAAAGAATTTATAGATGAATATAGAGTTGAGGTTTCAAAAGATTACGAATATGCACTTTACAATGATTTAATGACAGCAAATACATTTGTTCCCTATTATTTAGATATTTTATCTCTAATTTTATCTAAATCTATAGCCTTACATAAAATAGAATTAAATATCGAAAAACTATTAGATAGTATAGAAAATGTTATTAACTATTTAGATAAAGGAAAGTTTAGTATGTCTGATCTGCAAATATACAAAACTTCAGCAAAAATTTTAAGGTACAAATACAATACGATTTCTTATTTAATGCTTTTAGATAAACCAAAGTCTGCCTGGGACAACGAAGATATAGAAAAATTCTTTTCCGAGGTTTCCAGTCTATTTGAAATTGATGATAGGTATAAAAAAATATCTCACAAATCAGAGACTTTGCAAGATATTACAACAGTTTTCAATTCATTATATCACGAAAGTCGTGGGACAAAGCTTGAAATCATGGTTATAATCTTAATTCTTTTTGAATTAATACTTGGAATAGTTCAACTTTTTGGTTTTAAACTATAGCATTTAAATAAATTATGCCAATGCATATTCTACTCTGTATTGTTCTATATAATTTGGTATTTCATCACTGTAAATATTTACATTTATGAAGAAGTCTATGCCATTTTTTGAACTTATTTTTTCTATATTATGAAACAAGAGTGCTTCCTCCTTTGAAATGCTACTGGAAACATTGAATATTCCATCAATATAAACCGCATCTATATCATAGTTTCCAGAAATTAAACCACACAAAAAACCATAGATACTGTCTGCATCTATACTATCGAAATCCTTAGTACAAACAAATCTTATTCTCCTGTCTAAAACATAACAGGGTGCATAATCGTCACCTATATAAACGACCGCACCTTTATCACTTAAAACCTTTTCATTTGCCATGGAGATCAAAACTTTAGTTTTACCAACACCTCTCTTGTCGCAAAACACATTAACCATGTTATCTACCCCCAAATTATATAATTAAGTATATAAATAATTATATAATATTCTGAATATTAAAACAATAGGGTGAAATAGCCCATAACCTTCTATTTCGCCCTATATTTTAATTTAATCATTATAATACTAGTTATTTCAAATCCATGAACTTACAACTCTATTTCTTCCAGTATGCTTTGCATCATATAACATCAAATCTGCAACGCTTAAAACGTCTTGAACATTACCACCATCTTTGGGATAAAAACTAATGCCAAAACTTGCAGTAACAGAATGCTGAATATCATCTAACTCTATAATCGTCTCACTTATATCTGATCTCAGCTTATCTATTTTTTCAAACACACCCACTGGATTATTAACCTCTCCTAAATATATTACTATTTCTTCTCCTCCATATCTTGCAACGTAATCATTTTCACCAACACTTTGAGCTATAATTTTAGATACTTCAATCAAAGTTTTATCTCCAAACTGATGTCCAAAAGTATCATTTACTTTTTTAAACTTATCTATATCAATCATTACAATAGCAAAATTATTTTCTGGTGCCTCTTTAACTTTACTTTCTATTAATTCAAAAAAGTATCTTCTATTGAAAATACCTAAAAGCGGATCTCTAATAGAGCTTTCTTTTATTCTGTTATATAAAAAGTTATTTTCAAGTGCAATACCAATCTGATTAGCAATAGATGAAATAAATGAGGAATGTTCTTGACTAAAAAAATCGCAGAGACTATGTTCAACTATTATATATCCTTTAAATTCTTCTCTTAAGTATATCGGAACTCCAATAATTGAATGTATATCTTCCCTTCCAGAAAAATTTTTGAATAATGGATCATTATCATTTATTACAAAAACCTTTCCATCTAGCCTAGAGGAAAGTATATGTTCTTTAAGCACATCACTATCGCTATTTATTGAATTTGTAGCTTTAATTATAAACTCATCTGTACAATCTTCTTTTAAAAGATAAATAGATGAATATTTTACTCCCAATATTCCAATAATCATATCATTTATCATAGAAATCAAGTTGTCTTCCCTAAGATTTGAATTGATGTATTTGCTAACCTCCACAATATTTGTTATCGAATCTAATTTTTTTTCTGATTTTGTTAGAGATTCACTTAGACGCTGAATAATACTTTCTGCAAAATCCTGATAAACTTCAAACTCATCTTTTAACTTTTGATAATCACTTAAAAGTCTCTCATAATCATTCATTGCTTGTTTTTCCCCTTACTCATAATGAGTACTCTCGGAAACTCTAAAAAGCCCGAGTTTACTCATTTTTTATTATTAATAATCCTTGTTGTTCCCTCCAAAATTTATGCATATTTTTTAGTTTTTCTGCATAAACACTTGACAAATT
>JAJXWJ010000001.1 GCA_021781655.1 Bacillota bacterium
TCCCTCCGTGCTCTGTAGTGTATTGCTATTCCATAAAAAAATATTATACCAAAGTGAGGATGGGTGCAACAATTTTTCATAACTTGTTTGTGCCTTGAGCGAAGCGAAAGGAATGGGGTAAATTATGGAAAATGGAGACGATTCATCGGGAATTATAGTAAAACCGTCAAATTCTGAACAAAAAATATATAGTGATTTCATAAAAAGCGTTTATACTGAAAATTCAAATAAAATACTTCAGGTTCAAAATGAAATTAAAGAAAATACTGACTTTTTAACTGCTTGGGTTCATGAAATAAAAACCCCAATAACAGCAATCAAACTAGTAACGGATAAAAATAATAATGAAGCTATAGAAATAATAAACGAAGAAATTGAAAGAATAGAGGATTATGTTCAAAAAATGCTTTATTACACAAGAGTTAATGATTTTTCAAAAGACTATATAATCAATTCTTTCCAGATGGATAAGATAGTAAAGCAATGCATAAAAAAGCATTCAATAATTTTCATTAAAAAACATATTAAATTACACTTAGAAAATTTAGATTTTTATATAGATACAGATATTAAGTGGATAAGCTTTATTATCGATCAAATATTATCAAATGCACTTAAGTACACAAAAGAAAATGGAATTATATCTATAAGCATGTACGAAACTGAAATGGAATTTGTTCTTAAGGTTAAAGATAATGGAATAGGAATTAAGACAATTGATATACCACGACTTTTTACAAGAAGTTTTACTGGTTATAATGGAAGAATAGAAGCTTCAAATTCAACTGGTCTTGGATTATATCTTTCTCAGAAACTAGCAAAAAAGCTAGGTCATTATATAACGGTTACGTCTAAAGAAAGTATTGGAACGGAGGTGTTAGTTCACTTCCCTAAATTGAGTGATTATTATAAAATATAGCAGCTTACAAAAGTGTAAGTTTTAAAGTGCAAATTGTAAGCTAATAAAATGGATTAAGGTTTAACCATAAAGTATTATTAATACATGGAAATATAAACGCTTTATATTTTTAAAAATAAAACTTAATTGGGAGGGAAAGCTGGTTTTTCAGCGTATATATGAAGGTATTAACAATAAGTAATTTAAAAAAGGTGTATGGCTCAAAACTGGGCAGCGTAAGGTATACTGCATTATTAGATATCAATCTAGAGGTTGAAAAGGGTGAATTTGTAGCGGTTATGGGACCTTCGGGGGCAGGTAAAAGTACACTTTTAAACGTAATATCTACCATTGATAAACCAACGAATGGTAAGGTTATTATAGATAATGAAGATATAACAAAGCTAAAAGAAGGAAAACTTTCAGCTTTTAGAAGAAATAAACTGGGGTTTGTATTTCAGGATTTTAATCTACTAGATACAATGAATTTAAAAGAAAATATTATTCTCCCCCTGGTACTTTCAAAAACCCCGTATAAAGTTATTGATGAAAGAATTAAGGAAATTGCAGAGCAGCTTGGAATTTCTAGTATCTTAGAAAAATATCCATATGAAGTTTCAGGAGGACAAAAACAAAGAGCTGCAGCAGCAAGGGCTTTAATTACGGAGCCAGCATTAATATTGGCAGATGAGCCAACAGGTGCCCTGGATTCAAAATCGGCCAAGGAACTTTTGCAGTGCTTTAAGGGTATAAACGAAAAAAGCAATGCAACTATTTTAATGGTAACTCATGATGTTTTTTCAGCAAGTTATTGCAAAAGAGTCATATTTATTAAGGATGGAGTTATGTTTAATGAACTTTACAAAGGTGATTTAGATAGAAAAGATTTTTACCAAAAAATACTTATGGTGCTTTCTACACTAGAAACAGGTTCAAAAGAAAATAATGCATCCTTTAAGGTTGGTGAGAAGTAATGCTTTTAAAATTGGCAACTAAAAATGTTAAAAACAATTATAAAAGTTATGTAACCTACTTTTTGAGTGTTACCTTTGCTGTTATGATGGTATATTTATTTCTCGCTATATTTTATAATCCTATGGTTAATGATTCTTTAGGTAGTGATAAAAAATTTATGCTGATTTTCAATATATCATCAGTTGTAACTATATTATTTTCAGCTTTCTTTATTTGGTATTCTAATTCGTTTTTTATTAAGGCTAGAAAAAAAGAATTTGCAACTTACATGCTTTTAGGCATGTCAAGATTTGAAGTTTTCATATTGATATTTTTTGAAAACATAATTATAATGTTTATTTCCTTTAGCTTTGGTATTTTCATAGGTGTTTTATTATCAAAATTTTTTATAATGATTCTAATGGCACTTATTAAATCAAATATTAATGTAGCATTTAGATTTGAGTACAAAGCATTTTTATTTTCATCAAAAGCCTTTGCAGCAATTTTTGCACTAATTTCTATTCATAGTGCTACATTAGTTTACAAATATAAGCTTATAGATTTATTTAATGCCAATAAAAAGAAAGAGGAAGCACCAAAAACTTCTATTTTAACTGCTATTTTAGGAATAGCAGCAATAATAGCCATTATTTATGGATATTATTTAGCACTTACAAAAGGTTCAAAAGCCACTGATCTATATGTTTATGGTCAGTTTATGACTTTAATTTTGCTCGGCACATTTTTTTTGTTTTATTGTACGGTTATATTTTTTATTCAAATTGTGAGAAAAAACAAAAGCAGTTATTATAAAGGCACTAATTTAGTATCTATATCTCAGCTACTTTATAGATATAAAGGAAATGCAGGAAGCTTAGCGGTAATAGCCGTTCTAAGTGCAGTAGCTATAACTGCAATGTGTTTTTGTTATAGTTTTTATACTAGAGTTAAAGAAAGTACGCAAGAAAATAGGCCACTTTCAATTCAATATATTGCTTCTAATAATGAGCTTAACAATGAAGTAGATAACATTATAAATAGCCATAAAGAAGTTTACGTTAAAGCTAAAGATAATATGAAGCTTATAAAGGGAAATTTAACGTATAAAAACCTTCAGTATCCATGCTATATTATGTCTGAAAGCCAATACAACTCAATTGTTCATGATGAAAATTATGGCGATACAATTAATTTAAAAAGTAGAGGAGAATCGTATAATATTGATGTTGAATATTCTTCGCTACAGTCGAGTGTATTTAAAAATTCAAAGGAAAATATTAGCATAAATAATTATAGTAAAACTTTTACAATGGAAGGTTCGACAACTAAAAGATATATAGCTATAGATGACTTCCAATGGACTTTTGTCATATCGGATTCAGATTATAATGAATATCTTAAGCATGCTAGTATAGATGAAATAGTAAATATAAGAGGATACATGCTTTCAAATGACCTGAAAGCAGGAGCTTTAATAAATCAAATAAACAAAGTGATTCCAAAAGAAAATCAATTTTATTCATATTACATGCAGTATGAAGCTGTTTTTAAAGCAGTTGGAGTATTTGTATTTATTGGAGCCTTTATGGGCATCTTATTTATTCTTGCTACTGGTAGCATAATATATTTTAAACAAATTGTTGAAGCAAGTGAAGATAAATATAGATACTTAATTTTGTCTAAAATAGGTTTAGATGATAAGGAAATAAAACATGCAGTAATGAAGCAACTGGCATTAATATTTGGATTGCCGTTAATAGTTTCCATAGGACACAGCTATGTAGCTGCAGAGCTTTTTGGACAAATGTTTCATGCTGATTTAAATTACCAATATGGTATTGTACTTTTGTTTTATACAGCTCTTTATGTAGCATATTATTTTCTTACAGTTAGATCTTATACAAAATTAGTTACTGAAAATAATTAAATTTGTTATTTACTAATTGAATGTGCTGTTAATTATTATATAATAGATTATGAGTCTAAAAAAACTAATAGGTTTAAAATAAACAGCACAATTATAGTAGATAGGAGAACAATGTATGAAAATTTCAAAGAAAGATGCACTTTCGTGGTTTGAGTTTTTTTCAATATTGCCAGAAGATGAGGAACTTATGACAAAACAAAAGGAGATCTTATTTTCAACTTTTGCACAAATTGAAGAGGCAATTGATTATAGAAATGACATTTTGATGTCACAAATAAAGGGCTTGAAAAATTTAGAAAACAGAACTGTTTTTGTAGGAAAAGAAGAAAAATTTGCTAAAGGCTGTCGCTCTTGCCTTTTTGGAACAGGACTTAGTGCTATAAGAAAAACTAATAAATGCAATATAGAATGTAAATTTTGCTACAATTATGGTGAGCTAGACGATATAGCGCCTATTGGTGAAGGTATGTGGGAAATAGGTGGAACTAAGTTTTATGAAAAGGATATAGATTTACTTCTTTCTATTCAGAAAAAGCCAACGGGAGTTTCTTATGTTTATTTAGAACCTTTCATGGAAATTGAAAAGTATTACTCTATTATTGAAAAATTTAAAAGAGCAGGGATTCATCAACATTTATATACAAATGGTACTTTAGCAAAGGAAGAAACCCTTAAAGCACTTGGAGAAGCTGGTTTAGACGAAATACGTTTTAATCTTGGAGCTTCAAATTGTTCGGACAAGGTTATTGAAAATATTAAAATTGCAAAAAAATATATTAAAAATGTTGGTATTGAAACACCAATGACACCAGAATTTTTTGAAACCTTTTTTAAGAAAAAAGAAAATATTTTAGAAACAAAGCTAGACTTCATTAACTGTGCTGAGCTCCATTTAAATGAAAATAATATAGGCAATTATGCTGGAGAAAACATGTATATAAGTAGACAAGGATATATTTCTCCAATTTGGAGTAGGGAGCTAACATTAAAATTCATGAAAATTGCAGATGAAGAAAATTGGGATTTAGCAGTTCACGATTGTTCAAACCATACGAAATTTGCCAGGGATTTAAATCTTAGCAGCAAGGAAGGAAAGTGGTTTGGAGCAAGCAGTTATGGTTGTGAATTTTACAAAATGCCATACGATGCATTTTTACCAATATTACGAGACGAAAATTTTAAATTTTTAAGCGAAGAAGACCTTCCAGAAGGCTACAAGGCTGGAGAATTAATATTTTAGTTTTTTATTAATTATGAGAAAAAACAAATAATTGCTCACGGGTATCAACATATATAATGGGACTGTCGCAATAGAAATAATGTGCGACAGCCTCTATATTTTATGCATTAGGCCAATTTCTTATTTAAAATATCACTAAGCTTAAGCTTATTAATTTTATTTTTAATAGCATCAACATCTGTAGTATAAAGCCCCTCTTTTTTCATTCTCTCAAAATATATAGCCCCAGCAAAGGTGTATCGTTTTTTTCTACCTTCATTTGAAAGCATCATATAATTTGCATAGGTAATAATATCTCCAATTGCTATTTCTCTAGGTAAAATAAGCATTGGCATACAATGAGAATATCTTACTGCATTGTGACCAGCTAAAGAGCCAGTGCAAATAGCTTCAGTGTGACCTACGAAAAGTCCGCCTTTTTCACCAGCACAAAATAGATTATCGATTCCTTTAACCTTCATGTCGTCGGTTCTTGGAGCTACAGAAAGGTATCTTATAGAATTACCTTTACCACCAGCATATGGATCTATAAATTTAGCATTTTCGAGACCTTTGATTTTTCTCAATTTTTCTAAAGGATAGAAGGTGGTCATAAGTTTTGCATGGCCAGTATCTAAAAGCACCACATTTTCTGCAAATTCTTTTAAGGCATACTGCTGACAAACCTTTAATTTAAGTTTATCTAAATTTATGTCTTCTGTAGGGATTTTTAAAACTACAACGCCTTTACAATTTAATTCGTTTACAATTTCTTCGCTTAAAGAATCTTTAGCCAATTTGCAGGAGCCGCTGAAGGCACCAAGGCTACCATCCTCTCTTTCACCTTGAAGGTCGTCAACACCAGCACGACTTGAAATACTTACTCTTGGTCCAAAAGAAGGACATCGCAAAATACACATAGAACAGCCATTTCCATATCTTAAACAGTTTCCCATTGGTCCAGTAGAACCAGTAGTCTCAACAAAAACGTCACCACCTACAAAAGTTCCATCAGAAAGGTATATGCCTTCAATTTTATTTTTTGTTTTACGAACATCGATTACTCTTTTTATTAAATTAACTTTAATATTGAGGCTTTCCAAATAGCTTTTTACCTTTGGTTCAATTTTGTTAACGTCATAAAGCCATGCATGTTCATGACCAGGAAAATTAATATTTTTATGTCTAGAATTATTATCTGTAATATTAAAAAGGTCTCCACCGCCTAAAGCTATAAGTTCTTCAGTAGCAGTAAAACGCCCATTATTTCTCATTATTCCGCCAACGTTTCCTAGTCCTAAAACCATATCGGTTTTTTCAAAAATTTCAACTTCTGCACCAGCTTTTTTAGCTGAAATTCCAGCGGCACAGCCAGCCCAGCCAGCCCCGATTACTATAACTTTCATTTAAATCCTCCGAAACAAATTTGTATAAGTAAAATTAAATTAGTCGTCTTCCATCAAAAATATATTTTGGATCTATTTGAACCTTGCATAATTTTTTTACAACATGACCTTTGTACCTAACGCTACAGGTTCCACATATTCCTTCTCCACAGCACATTTTAGCATTATTGCAGCATGCTGTTTTTATGTCCTTTGGAATAAATTCTAAAATATTGCTAATCAAAATATCTGGTCCAGCACAGTAAACTAGATCAATTTCATTTTTATACTCATCAATTAAATTTTTTAACTCAGTACTTAATTTACCGTTATTTAAAAGTTTTGCTTTTATTATTTTTGCATTGCAAAGCTCAAAATAATTTTTAAAGTAATCAATAGAAAAATCCGTTTCGTCAATTATTGCTATTATTTTATTTCCCTTAGAATATAGCCTTTTCATTATTGGAATCATTGGTGCTATACCAATACCTCTTGCAATTAAAAGGCTAACTTTATCAAAGCTAGAATAAATATTTTTTAATCCAAGAGCTCCGTTCCAAAAAGGACCACGAACAACAATATTGTCATTTTCATTAAGTTTATTTAGCATTTTAGTTTTTATTCCTTTAAGTTCTATAATAATTTTTAATCTGTTTTCTTCAGTGTCGGAATCCATTATTGAAATGGGGACATCGAAAAACTTGTTGGTTTCAGGATTTCTTAAAAAAATAAAACTTCCTGGATGTGATAATTCTTGTGCAAGCTTGTGCTTCACAAGTATAGTAAATGCGATTACATTTTCATTTATATAATGTTTTTTATAAATTTTACATAAAAAATCCTTTCTTTCTGCTTTTGGGAGGTCACCTTTCCAAACACTTTCTTGATAAATACATACCCCTTTCCAGTTTGTACAATCACAAAAATCTTTACCCTGTAATTGGGAGCATAATATGCAGTCGCCTGTTTCGGATAGGTGGCAAGGACAAAATTCAGTTCCTGCATCGATACAATCTATGATTTCATAATCCATATAAATCCCCCATGGATAATAATTAAGTGCTACTTATATAATATTTTTAAATTTTAAAAATGTGACTAAATAATGGAAAAGATTTTAACTTTAACAAATTTCAACTTAAAAAAGTTGCCCGTTACATAATGGGCTTATAGAGTTTAAGTATTAAGTATGTGGAGAAATTAAAAAAGTAGACTTTTGATGCAAGCTTAGATTTTGTACATCTTGCGCTAAGAAAAAATGTATGGTGCTGAATTTTATTTTGAATGAG
The DNA here is from genome assembly GCA_021781655.1 of Bacillota bacterium. GTDB lineage: Bacteria > Bacillota > Clostridia > Clostridiales > Clostridiaceae > JAJXWJ01. Next base: position 7,676 of record JAJXWJ010000001.1, read on the forward strand.
TAAGAATTAACAGATAAAAATTAGAATGGTTTTGCGGTATAATTGCAAAATAATAATAGAAATATTGACTTTAGTAAATGATAAACATATAATAATATAATTTTGCAAATTATTATTGTAAGCTTGATTAAGACTAAAAGCAGTCTATAATTGATATTTTATTATATAATATATTTAACAATTAAAGTATCATATAAATTGTTAAATATATTAGAATCATTTTAAGTTAATTTTGGTAAGTCTCAATATAATTAAAGGAATTTTGGAAAAATTGTAGAATATAAAGAAATGAAATTGCCTTTTTAAAAGATAATAGTTTGAATTTAATATAAATAAAATTCTGATATTGTTGAGGTAATAATTTGGGATACACAAATAGAAGGATTTTTATATAATAAAAAAATATAAAATCAAGAAAATTATTCGGATTGGCGCACCCCTTATAGCGGTAGTTATTTGTTGTTTTATACAAAACGGTAAACAGAAAGCGATTATAATGATATTTGGGATGATTATATTTGCTGTTGGCATTACATATTCACCAAAAGTAAATAAGTCATAATTTTTTTAAAGTGTGAAATAGTTAAAATAGGGATAGGAAGATGTGCATGGAAGAAACTTACAGTATTAGGGATTTGGTGAAACAATTAGAGATTAATAAAGAGACTATAAGATATTATGAAAAAATAGGCTTACTTTCTGCACCTAAAAAGAATAAGAATGGTTATAGAGTATATTCAAAAAAGGATATAGAAATAATTAGATTTATACTTATAGCTAAAAATTTTGGGTTTTCACTGAGAGAAATAAGTATATTGATACATGATGAAATATTATGTGGAAACATAGAAGATATCAAAAGAATTGTTGAAACTAAAATAATTGAATTAAATGCAAAAATAAATGAATTAGAGAAAAGTAAAAAGTTACTTGTAAAAGTCAAAAAAACCTTATTATTAAATGATATAGAATGTTGTAATGACATAAAAGTTTATTTAAATAAATAAGTGTTGACTGTGTACCATAGTACTTAGTTTATAATACCATTAGAAGCCAAAACATTTATAATGAAGCAAAAATATAAATAAAGGAGAGGTTTTTTTATGGTAATAAAGAAAGATACAATAATATATTTTTCAGGAACAGGTAACAGTTTACAAGTAGCTAAGGACATAAATAGTGAATTAATAGACTTTAAATTATGCAATGTATCGTCAATTATAATGGAAGAGAAAATAAAAGTTGAAGGAAAAATATTTGGTATCGTTTTTCCAGTATTTTATGCACGGTTACCATTAATATTAGAAAAGGTTTTGCAAAAGCTAGAAATTAACAAAGATACTTATGTTTTTGCAATAGCAACTCATGGAGGAGCTCCTGCTGAAGTACTAACTAAATTGAGAAAAATATTAAAAAGCAAAGATATAGTATTAAATTCTGGATTTTTAATGCACATGCCAGGAAATAATATTTTTTCATATGGTGCAAGCTCTGTAAAAAAACAAAACAAGATTTTTCAAATGGAAAAGAAGAAAGTAAAGAAAATAGTACATATAATTAGAGAAAGAAAAAACTACAAATGTGAATTGAGTAAAATAATAATTGATATAATAATTGACAGAGTTTTCATAAAAACAACGGACAAGATTGTGAAATATCTTAATATAAGGGATAAGTATTTTTGGGTTAATAACAATTGTAACAGATGTAGAATATGTGAGAGAATTTGCCCAGTTAATAACATACAAATTAATACTGATAAACCGATATGGAAGCATAATTGTGAACAATGTGCAGCTTGTATTCAATATTGTCCTAGGGAAGCCATTCAATGGGGGGAAAAAACTATAAAGAGAAAGCGATATAAAAATCCTAATATTAATTTAATTGAGCTAATAAAATAAATTCTAATTTGTTGTTGAGATTATTAATTTTGGTAATAATTAATACTATAAAAATATAAGTAGGTGAATTGCATGCCAATTAATGTTAAAAACGAAAATGAAAGATCTAAAATTAACTGTACTTTAGAACATGAAATATTATTAAAAGGAGTTAAGTTATATGGATAATATAACTGTTTCTAAAGAATGGTTTAAATATGCTGAAAGAGATTTATAATCAGCAAGATTTTTGATAAAAATGCATCCAGTTCCAATAGGTAAAACTATAGAAATTTAATATTATACGAAATAAACATTTTTCAATAAACATATTATATATTTTTGGCTTGAAAAGTTTGCTATAATAAAAGAATGCGATTTATTGCAGTTATTTGAAAGCAAAAGAAAAAGAAAAATATTGCAATTAATTCATTCTTTAAAACTTAATTATATTGGAGGCTTAAACAATGTATACTAAACTAAGTAAGAAAAAAAGAGTGTGTATTAGTTTATTTACCAGTATTATATTTTTAGCATTAGGCTTTCTATTTAAGATTTATGATGCTACATCTATTAAAAATTTAATTAGGATTCCTTTAGATTTTACTTTATGTTTTATCTTCATTTATCTTGGCTTTACAGAAATTAACGTAATAAAAGAAGGAAAAAAAGAAAATTAAGAATAGCAATTATACACAAATTACTGGCTTGTTTTCAAAACAAGCCAGTATAATCAAATTATCTCAATTTTCCCATCTACTTCATGTCTCTTTAGTAACGCCAAAAACCACAGCTGCTTTTTCTTCAGTGAGAGAGTTTTTAATTCGCCAGCATTTTAAAATTTCACTAAAATTTTTATCCTGAAAATCAAAGTATTCATCATAAAAATATTTATTACCAGTTTGGAATAAATCAGCTAATTTTTGTTGAGTCCAGCCTCTAAGTAATCTTTCTTTTTTTATTAATTGGCCTATGGTTTCAGTATCATTTTTATCATAGAGCACCGAGCGTAAGTTCAAATTATAGCATTTGGTTATCCTTTCCATTATCGCAGTTTGGTGTGTCAAGGACAAAATTCAGTTCCTGCATCAATACAATATATGATTTCATAATCCATATAAATCTCCCATGGATAATAATTAAGTGCTACTTATATAATATTTTTAAATTATAAAAATGTGACTAAAGAATGTACAAATCTATAAAAAATAATTATTGGGGGATTTGATTTTGATTTGTGAAAATAAAAGTACATCAAGTGACAATCTATATGAAACTATAAAAAGCTTATTATGGGAAGCCAGAGCAAAATCAAACTTTTCAACAAATTTTTATACAGTTCAGGCTTATTGGAACTTAGGTAGAATGATTGTACTAGAACAAAAGGTTACACGTATGCTTGCGCTACCACTAGTTGTAGTATTATGTATAAGTTACTTTTAAGGATATTAAAAACACATACATATATAATATTATGATAGTATATGTAAAATAATTTTGTAAAAATAATAGCAATATATAGAAAAATATAGAATTAAAGAGCATAGTTCGTATAAAATGTACAAGATATAAATAAAGGGAAATTATGGTGAATTGCACATTTTGAATTTAGTAAGATAAAAAGTATAATTATTATAAAATACGCTCACTAGGTAGTTTAATTTCTTTAGAAATTTTGACGGGATTAATTGGTGTAATAATAAATACAATAATTAAATAAATAAGATTATTTTTTATTTAATTATTTTTATAATTTTTTAATAATCAAAGGTAGGATAATTATGGAAAATATAATTATAATGAAAGAAGTAAAAAAAATTTTCAAAGATAAAGAAGTTTTAAATAATATTAGTTTTGAAGTGAAGAAAAATGAAATATTTGGACTATTAGGCCCTAGTGGTGCTGGTAAAACGACAACTATAAAAATATTAACTTCTCAGATTATTCCGACATCTGGACAAGCAATTGTTCTTGACAATGATGTTTATTCTTTTGATAGAAGAATATTAAGTAGAGTTGGTATTTTAAGTGACAATAGCGGTGTTTATGAAAGACTTACAGTTTGGGACAACTTAAAACTTTTTGGCGATATATGTGGTGCGGATAAAAAATTTATGGAAGATATTTTAGAGAGAGTTGGATTAGGGAATGATAAAAGAACAATTATCAAAAAACTTTCTAAAGGAATGAAACAAAGGCTACTATTAGCTCGAGCTATAATAAATAAACCTGAATTATTATTTTTAGATGAACCTACTTCCTCATTAGATCCATCCATTGCTAATGAAATACATAAACTTTTAAAAGAAATAAATTCACAGGGGACAACAATATTTTTAACTACCCATGATATGGTTGAGGCAGACAAGTTGTGTGACCGTATAGCATTTTTAAATAATGGAACTATTGTTGAAATTGATTCCCCTGAAAATCTAAAATTAAAATATTCAAAACCTGTTATTCAAATTAGGCTGAGGGGTTATGATAAAAGAATATCCTTAATTAAAAATGCTGAAAATGCTGAAAAAATAAAATCTTGGATTTTATCAGATGAACTTGAAGCTATACATTCTTATGAACCAAGTATTGAGGATATATTTCTTAAAGTTACTGGGAGGAAGCTAAAATGAAATCATCAATTAGGCATATTAAAGCTATATTTTTAAAAGAAATTCAAGATTATCGTAGAAATCCAGCAGTTTTAATTGTGATTAGTTCTATTTTTATAGTATTTTTAGTGTTACTTGAAGTTTCTAGAATTAAGCATGGTAGTAATAATGGAATAAGTTATATTGCTATTGTTGAAATCTTAACCTGTAATATTTCTTTTCCGTGTACAGTTTTACCATCTTCTTATATTGTGGAAGAAAAAGAAAAACGGACTTTAGATGCCTTAATGCTTTCAGGTGTAAGTCCCTTAGAATTTCTTATTGGTAAAAATTTAGCAACAATATGTGTAACAATGGTAACAAGTACTGTAATATTGATTTTATTTAAAATTAATTTTATATATATTCCATCATTATTTATTTTAGTTTTTATAATAATTATTAGTGAAGTAATATTAATGTCACTTATAGGAATTATAGCAAATAATTCGATACAGAACTTAATATATTCACTTGTATTTATTGTGATTCTATTTTTAGCACCTACTTTTTCATATATTAAAGCTTTTTATAATATTAACAGGTTTATTAATGTTTCAAATATGAATTTTATGATAAAAAATATTTTAGATGGAAAAGGATTTTTTTATTCTCAGTACAGTTTAATAGTAATAACTCTTTGGCTAATAGTACCTCTTATGCTTTTTGTTTTAATATATAAGACAAAAAAATTATATTAGATATGGTGGTGTTAAAATGAAATTTTCTACAAGAACAGTTAAAGCTATAATTGCTAAAGAATTTAAGGATTATTATAGAAACCCCATTATATTAATAGCAGTATTTTTACCAACTTTTTTTACTATATTTTATTCAAATATGTTCAATAATTCATTTCTTAAAATTTTATGTATAAATTCTAACATTATTTTTTGTGGGCTATTTATACCACCATACCTCATTACTGAAGAAAAAGAAAATAATACTCTAGATGCACTTATATTATTTTCTGTAAATTCTTTCGAATTTTTAATAGGCAAAATTTTACCGTATATTTTTTTATCGTTATTTGCTAATTTATTAGCTTTATTATTTATATTAAAATTAGATTTTGTGAATTTTTTGCAGATTTTGTTTTTGATTTTTATTTCTTTAATTGGATTGATTTTAGTCGGAACTTTAGTTGGTTTTATATTCATGTTTTCTAAGAGGCTTTTTACCTGAGGCTCTATTTTATTAACATCATATAGCCATGCATGTGCATGATTTATTATATTGCGATGTTCTTGTTAAATGAGTCCATATCTAATTGGTTTTTTATCAGAACCCCATAAATCGATAGTAACATCTCTTGTTTCACCATTCCAATATATAGTATCAACAATAGATTCAATTTGAAATCTCTTCTCTTCCATACTGGGCAGATTTTCAAAATAACTATTAAATTTTCTTATTGCTTCAATTAAAAATTCTGAATTTATTTGATTCAATAAATTTTGATTATTTTCCGTTTCCACATTATTTAGTTTATATTCTAATTTTTTGATTTCTTCTCCAACCTCATTAATTCTATTTAAATAAACTCTGAAGTAATTGCATTTTGTGCTTTAGATAGTTGATCTAATAGAACTGACAATTGTTGTTTTTTAAAATCAATTTCTAATTTTATATTATTAAGTGGCGAATTATTAAACTTGGAGTTTATAGAAAATCCATAGGTGTAAATGGGACATAAATAGTAAATCATTGAAAAATATATATCATAGGACAATCAATGTTTAACATAAATTTTATTATTAATCTAGGAGGTGTGAAATATGAAAAGAATGAAGAAATCAATTACTGTTACAGTAAATGAAACAATACCTGAACTTAAAGAACAATATGATGAAAGAGCTGCAGATGCATATGTAAGATGCATAGTTAACCATACGATATTGGAAGAAATTAACAAATTGTTAATCGCTCTTAAGAAAAGAAATGGAATACCTTATGAATAAAATATGATTTAGTAATTAAAAGACAGGGAGGCTATAAAATTGACTTCTGCTGATGTTATAAATATAAAAAATTTTGGGGCAAAAGGTGATGGGCAAATAGATGATACTATTGCAATTCAAAATGCTATTAATGAACTAGCTTCAAAAAATATTAATCGACTTTATTTCCCATCAGGAACTTATAAAATTACCTCTGCCATAACAATACCAGAGATGGAAATGAAAATAATTGATGGCGACGATGCAATGATTGTACAATATACTGATAATGTTCCTATACTTAGACCAATGCATTTTTCTACAGAGGTTGATACTTGGGGCATTTATATAGAAGGACTATTGTTTAAATATAATAATCCTCAAACACAGAGTGGTGCAATAGGATTAATGTTTGACAGCGATGCTTCTAACGGAAGTGGATTTTATCAATGGACATTACATCATTGTTGGTTTTATAACTGTTATGTAGGTATATCACCAAACCCAGTTAATATTGCTAAGGGTTGGCAACTGGCAATTTGGGATTTAACCTTGGACGATGTTACTTTTCAAGAGACAAAACATAGAGTATTGAACTTAGAATGTGGAATTGGCATTCCCAATATAATTTTGAGGGATTTTAGAGTATTTAATCAAAATGTTGTATCTGATGATATATGTTTGAATTTTACAGCTGCAGGAGTAGTAATTGAAAATGCTGATATGGAAGGCTGGCATAATTATTTATTAGCATCAAGTGGAGGTAGTTTCATTACAATGCAAGATTTTCACATTGAACATCATAGTATAGATGGTGATTGTGACCAAGTATTTGTGCTCTCAAATGTAGGAAATTTTATATTTAAAAATGCTGGAGTTAATTTTGTAATTAACACTACACCAGGATGGACTGGTAAAATTTTTAATGCTCATGGGGATGGTACAAATTTAATTTTAGAAAATATGATATATTCTGAAAGTAATAGTTCAAATAATCCTCGACCTGTATGGTTTGGTGCAGCAAATCTTAGTACGGTAAAAATAAGCAATCTGGATACTTCGATTATAAGTGCTTATTTAGATTCAGATGATACACGAGATAAAATCATAAATATAGATAATAATTTTGTAAATGGTATTAAAATTAAAAATCAAAATATAGTTTATGGTACTTCTGCTCCAACATCTGGAACATGGAATAAGGGTGACAAAGTATTTAATTCTTCACCTCTTGAGAGTAGTCCATTTGGTTGGGTTTGTATAACCTCAGGAACACCTGGCGTATGGATAGAAGAAAATAGTTCGAAAAGTAAAGAAAATAATTATTATTTTAATTTAAATAATTCATGTTTAGAACATTATAGAAATTGCATTAATCCGAAAATAGTTGGATTTGGAGATTCAATATTAGCTGGTGCAGGTACAACCAATATATGGTCTTGCTTCATTAAAAAATTTTCTGATATATTGCAAATATTCAAGGATAGCTACTATGGTACGGGGTACTCTTCTTTTAGCAATACTAGTGGTCTTACAAACTGGACTGTTGAAAGCCATGGAACTAATCAATTCAGAATAATATCTGGGGCTAATGCAAGTGATTGTGATTTAACTTTGGCTGTTACCAATCCTAAAACCCAATTAACAATTGATATAATTTATTCTATGGAAACTGATGGTGGAAGTTTTGACATATTGGTAAATGGAAATACAGTTCAAACAGTTTCGTGCAATGGGAAACATAGTTATCATAATAGTATTTCAATTATAGTTCCTGCAAATCAGAGTTTAAAAATACATCCTCATATAAATGAAAAAGTATATTTGGAAGGTTATGTGCATCGTGGTGCAAATGGGTTGTCAGATGGGGTATTAGTGCATCAGCTTGGTCATCCTGGAGACTACCTTGAAGCATATTCAGATGATGAAATAGTGGCAAGTATATCTGCTTTGAAGCCTGATTTAACAATAATTGAACACATTATAAATTCGTCCGAAAAAGGAACTCCCGTATTATTTAAGCAAAAAATAACTACTGCAATTAAGGAAGCTAAAAAGACAGGAGATGTACTTCTATTAATACCATGTAGAGGAAAAACTTCGTATAATTACGATAGTTATGTTACTATTCTTAAAAATTTGGCAGAACAATATTATTGTGGTTTTTTAAACATCGATGCTTTTATAGGTGGATATACTAATGGGCAAAGCTTAAGGTTAATGTCAGATGATACACACCCTAATCAATATGGACATGATATAATTACTAGATTATTAATTAACTTCTTAATATCCCCATTAAGTGACATTAATTATTTAATAGGTCATTTTGCCGATGAAGGAAATTATTATTCAACAGAATTTAATATATCAAAGCTTTTAGGCAATTTAAGATTTTCAAATTCTCCTATTGAATTTAAAAAATTACAAGGATATAGAGGAGCAAACCTTCAAATTGGGAATGCAAATATAGTTGATTCTAATGGAAATATTATAATTTGTTTAGCTAATTATGGGGATAATACAGGTGCAATGATGCAACTAAATGATTTTACCTCAAATAAATTTTTTCAAATGTATACAGCATATGGACACTCTTATATTTATCCTTCTAAAGATTTGATTTTTGATACTCAAGCTACCGATAAGATAAATTATTATGTTACATTTAATCAAAGAATCCTTTGTAATAACGGATGTACAATTGCACCAATTTCATCACAAAATGCTTCTCCAAGAACTATATTTGTAGATAGTGTCGATGATATATTAAAATACAAAGATATTAGTGGGGTTATTCATAATTTATATTAAGGAAGTATGTATTAAATAGTTTTATGTATGTTCGCGATATGGTAAGCCATGGATGTTCATGACCAGGGAAATTAACATTTTTATGTCTTGCGTTTTTGTCAGTTATATTTATAAGTTCGCCACAACCAAGGGTGATAAGTTCTTCTGCAGCAGTAAACCTACCTTTGTTTCTCATTATGACTCCAACATTTCCAAGTCCCAGCACCATATCTGTTTTCTCGAAAAGCTCAACGTCAGCACCAGCTTTTTTGCGGCAATTGAAGCTGCACAGCCGGCCCAACCTGAACCGATTACGATTAATTTCATTTAGATCCTCCTCTTTTAGATAATTAATCTACATGAAGCTAAATAAGTTTTCTTCCATCCAATATATACTTAGGGGCTATTTGAACCTTGCATAATTTTTTTACGATACGACTCTTATAGCGTACGCTGCAAGTACCACAAATACCTTCTCCGCAACACATTTTTGCATTGTTACAGCAAGCGGTTTTTATATCATCGGGAAAATAGTATCACTTAGAACAATACTGTTCCAAAGAGATGGTAGTTGTGTATTATTATGTGATTTTGTATTGGATCAAGAGCATGGATTAGGTATGCAAGTATTGCCAGACTTTAAAATAGGTTAGCAAGACGTTTTCTTGTAACATAATTAGAAAAATAGGGAACATCCGCAGATTTTTGATTTACACAAATTTGTGGATGTTCTCGTTCATATTTTAAAATTATTTCAATACCAATTTAAATTTCTCATAGTTTTTTCTATCCATTTTTCCTCCATTTTCCCATCTGTTCCAAGTTTCCTTAGTGACACTAAAAGTCTCAGCTGCTTTTTCCACTGAAATAGATTTTTTATTTCTCCAACATTTTAAAATTTCATCAGTGTTTTTATCGAGAAAATTATAGTATTCATCATAAAAATATTTAAGTCTTGTTTTGAATAAGTTTGCTAGGTTCATAGATAATTCTGGGGGAGGATACAAAGCTCTTGTTTCATAATCCTTTATTATATATCTGCCTTGTTTTTCACTCAATTCTAATTTTGCAGCTAATTCTTTTTGACTCCAACCTCTTAGTAGTCTTTCTTTTTTTATAAGGTCACCTATAGAATTTAAATTGTTTTTTCCATTATCGCAGTTTGGTGTGTCAAGGACAAAATTCAGTTCCTGCATCGATACAATCTATGATTTCATAATCCATATAAATCCCCCATAGATAATAATTAAGTGCTACTTATTTTATATTTTTAAATTTTAAAAATGTGACTAAAATAGGAAAAGATTTCAATATTTAATTTTGATAGGTTATAATATAAAAAAGTATTAATTACGAGGGCCTTATTTTAATAATGAAGAAATATTTTATGAAGTGAGGATTTATTAAATTTCGATAATCGTTGTTATGGTGAAGAGTATATATTAATAGATTAACTATCTAAAAGATAAAGTAAAGTGGTATAATACTCCTAAGAAATATTTATTCGGGGAAAATTACTTGAAAATAATATAATAAAATTTGATTAATAGAGGATAAATTTATGTTTAATGAGATTGATGAAAAGAAAAAAATACTTGATAGTAAAAGACCATTTGACAAAGCTGTAATTAAAAATTTGAAACAGTATTTTGATGTTGAGCTTACATATAACTCAAATGCTATTGAAGGAAATACACTTACAATTACAGAAACTAAAGTGATTTTAGAAGATGGAATAACTATTGGAAAAGGAAAAACTCTCAAAGAACATTTAGAAGTTATTAATCATAAAGAAGCTATTGATTATGTTGAAGATATAGTAAATCGTAATATTGATATAGATCAGAAGGTTATTAGAGATTTGCATTATATTATTCTTAAGAGTATAAACAATGAAAATGCTGGTACATATAGGAGTGTTAATGTTTTAATCAGTGGTAGTAAACATATACCTCCAGAACATTTTTTAGTAGAGCAGGAAATGGAAAAATTAATTGAATGGTATAATGACAACAAAAATAAAATACATCCCATAAGACTCGCAGCAGAAATGCATTATAGGTTCACATTCATACATCCATTTATAGATGGAAATGGTAGAAGTGGAAGACTGTTAATGAATTTAATTCTTATGAGAAATGGATATCCAATAACTGTTATAAGAATGGAAGATATAAATGAATATATGAGTGCACTTGAAAAAGCAAGCGTGGAAAATAGTCTTGAACATTTTGTGAAAATAGTTGAAGATTCAATAAATAGAAGCTTAGATATGTATTTATTTATAACAAAATGAGATAAATATATTAGACAAAGTTTTATGGGTCAGATTTTAGATAGGATTGTAGATAATTAAGGAGGCAATTTATGTATTTTGAGAAAGCTAGGAACTTTATTTACAAGAATGCTAGACCACTTGATATAGCAAGATGGAAATACATGTTTGAAAATGGTAGTAAGGAAGATGTTATTACAGCATTAACTACTTATCAAAATGATGATGGTGGATTTGGAAGTGCACTTGAGATAGACTGCTGGAATCCTAATTCATCTCCAGTACAAACTTGGGTTGCTACAGAAATCATTAAAGAAATAAAGCTTGAAGATAAAAATCACCCTATTATAAAAGGAATATTGAACTACTTGTCTTTGGGAAAGGATTTTGATGGGCATACTTGGTCAAATACAGTGCCCACTAACGATGATTTTCCTCACGCACCCTGGTGGAATTATGAGCCTTCAAAGGAAACTTTGTATAATCCCACTGCAAGCTTTATTGGTTTTATATTGAAATTTGCAGATAGAAATAGCAAAATTTTTGAGTTGGGCTGTATTCTAGCTAAAGAAATTTACAGTTATTTTAAAATGAATTTTCCAATAGAATCAATGCATACTGTTTATTGCTTTGTTGAACTTTATGAGTATATAAAGGAAAGCTCGATTTACGATATTTTAGATATAGAGGAATTCGGTAATTTAATACATAAACAGATTCAACATGTAATAACATACGATACATCAAAGTGGGAAGTTGAATACGTATGTAAACCATCATTATTCATAGGTACTAAAAACAGTGATTTTTATATGGTCAATAAAGAAATTTGCGATTATGAGTGCAAATTTCTTTTAAATACACAACAATCAGATGGAACCTGGCAAATTACATGGTCATGGACGGACTACCTTGAACAATGGAGCATCACGAAGAATTGGTGGAAATCAGATATGATTATAAAAAATGTACATTATATTAAAGAAATCTACTGCAAATAGTAATTTAAGTGACGCTCTAAATCTTTGATTTAGCTAGCGGTAATTACTCCTACGTATAGTAGCGAAGTAGGAGTTTCCTATAGTATGTGATGCTACAAATGCCTATATATCAAGTTTTTATCATTTTTTAAAGGAAACACCTACTCCATTTCATTCAATTAAAAAAGTTCACTCTTGCAATAAATAAAATATTATAAGATAATATAAATTAAATAAAAAACGTGATTCATGCAGAAAGAAAGGATAAAGATGGATTTAGTAAAAGTTTTTAAAGCACTAGGAAATGAAACTAGACTAAATATATTGATATGGTTAAAAAATCCTGAAGAAAATTTTGAACCGCAAATACACTTATCAGTTATGGATGATTTTCAAGAAGGAGTGTGCGTTGGTGCTATTAGAAAAAAGGCAGGATTAAGTCAGTCAACTATTTCAGGTTTTTTATCTGTTTTAGAAGAAGCCCAATTGGTGGAATCTAGAAACATAGGTCAATATACATATTATAGAAGAAATGAAACGGTTATAAATGAAATATCTAAGTTGTTAAAACTTGAGTTAGAAAAGTAGTATGAGAGTAATGAATAGATTGGTTAAGGTAACTAAAATGCTATTTACTACTCTTTTTATCTTGTAATATAATTATAAATATGTTAATCTGTAAAAGGCGATTTAATTAATCTATATTTATAGATTAATTAAATCGTATTTATAAGATTAACAATAATAGGAGAGTGAATATTTTGAATAAACTATTTTCAGAATTTGAAATCAAAAACTTAAAAATTAAAAATCGTATTTGTGTACCTCCAATGGTAGTTGGATTAACTGAAGATGGGTATGTTACAGAGGCAAACATAGAAAGATATAGACAACTCGCTAAAGGTGGAGCTGGTCTTATTATTCAGGAAGCTACTTGCATTAATATTGATGGAAGATTGTCTAGTAAGCAGCTTGGAATATGGGAAGATACACAAATTGAAGGACTAAAGAAAATAGTAGAGGCTGTTCATTTAGAAGATTCAAAAATATTTGTACAAATTCATCATGCAGGAGTTGTTGGGATTTCTGAAAGTCCATTATGTCCAAGTCCCTATGAATATAAAAAAATAGAAGGGACTGTTATAGGACGTGAAATGACTTATGAAGACATAAAATCAGTTCAAAAGGATTTTATAGAAGCTGCCAGAAGAGCATATGAGGCTGGTTATGATGGAATCGAGTTGCATGGATGTCATGGTTATTTAATTAGCCAATTCTTTAATAAAAAAGTAAATACAAGAAATGATGAATATGGAGTAAATAAAGAAAAATTTGTAATTGAAATAATAGAAGGAATTAGGAAAGTAACACCAGAAGAATTTATTGTTGGTATCCGTTTAGCTGGTTTTGAACCTTCAATAGAAGATGGAATAAGCCATGCAAAGATTTTAGATAAAAGTGGAATAGACTTTTTTGATATATCCTATGGTTTTTCAGATGAACAAGAGATAAATGTAGCTGAAGGCTATAAATTCTCTAATGCGGTTTATGCAGCAGAGATTATAAAAAAAGAAGTTTCAGCTCCAGTATTCGGGGTTAATAAAATCACTTCAGCTAAAATTGCAGAAGAAGTTTTAAAGGAAACAGGGATAGATATGGTTGATATTGGTAAAGGAACTTTAATAAATCCTAATTGGGCTAATGACGCTAGAGAAGGAAAAGATACAGGAAAGTGCGTAAATTGTGCTAAGTGTGTTTGGTTCATAAATGATGGAGCAAAATGTCCTGGGAAAGTTATTTATGAAAGAAATAAAAACAAATAGATTCTAAAAAATTTAGTTAAGACAATTGATTAGTAAAGAATGTCCAAGCTATATAAAGTATTGGAAAATCTTACAGATTAAGAACTTGAAGCAGAAGTAACGTGTGTTCTTTCGCTTCAAGTATTTTTGGTTTACAAGCGCCTATAAGATTACTTTTTATTAATATCCAATATTAGTTTTTCTAATGAAACATATAAAGCTGTCTCATTATTTAATGTTTCATTAGAAATAATCTCATATTTACAGTTGTTGCTTTCATTTTTAAGATAAGAAAAAACAATATTCATTTCATCGATTTCATCTATTCCAATCTCAGTTTTTTTTCTATTATTACTAAAATTAAATAAAATTTCTTTTTTAAGTTCATCTTTTAAATCTTCTAAAGATGCGTTATTCAAATCATATTTATTACTGAAAATTATATTATTCCCTTTTAAAAGGATGAATTTTACGATATTTTCTGTTAAGTGTTCCATAACAGCTATATTCTCATTTTCTTTTGTAAATTTTACTGGCTTTGCAGAGTTAAGAACATATTTTATTGCACTAATATAATCTCTATACTTTGTTGCATTTTCAAAGTCAAATTTTTCTGAAGCATTATTCATTTTTATTATTATTTCTTCAAGTATGCTATTATCTTCACCCTTAAGTAAAGCTATTATTCTCGTTATTATTGCTGAGTACTGATCTGTTAAGTTATCAGCTGTGCACATCCCGATGCAGTTTTTTAAATAATAATTTAAGCAGGCAGAAGGTTTTTTTGATAAATTACTAGAACATAATATTTTACAATTTTCTTTGATCCCATCTATAGCTCTATTAACTGTATTTGAGCTTGTATATGGGCCAAAATAAATATTTCCGTCAGTTTTATCGTTTTTTTTGCAGGTTTCAATGTCAGGATACTTGTCCATAATATTAATTTTAATGTAGCAGTAAGCTTTAGTGTTTTTCATTAATCTATTATAAGCTGGCTTAATTTCCCTTATGAGCTTACATTCAAGTAAAAGAGCTTCAAATTCAGTGTCTGTTACTATATATTCAAAATCCTTTAAATTTTTCACCATCTTAATAACCTTTGGCGAATGTGCTTTTGAATTTTGAAAATATGAGGATACTCTGTTTTTTAAAGCTTTCGATTTTCCTACATAAATTATTGTGCGGTTAGAATCTAACATTAGATACACGCCAGGTGAAGCAGGAAGGTTTTTTGCTTTTTCTTTTACGTCCAAATTAAAACCTCGCTTTTGTTAATATTTTAGATATAGGTAAAAGTATTATCATGAGTATAAAACACAGAAAAATAATTATCAAGTTGAAAATAATCTTAGAAATCATCATCAAGTGACGAAACAGCTGTGATACCCAACTTTGAAGAAGATGTTAGTCATTGGATAAAGTATCTCAGATTTGTCCATAATATAATAAAATACTTTAAACTTGAAGGTGAATTTATAGGGACCTTCTATTATTGGTCAAAAATGTACATTGAGCAGTTGAAGTCTGGAGATAAATTTAGTAAACTAAAGAAAACAATAACTATTAATATTTTGGATTATAAAAGCATAAAAAATGAAAAATTTCATAATTGTTTTCATTTATTAGAAGATGAATCTGGACTAAAATTGACAGACACCATAGAAGTACACTTTTTAGAAATACTAAAACTCCATGAAAGAAAAGACATAGATATAGATGATAACCTTATACAATGGATGATGTTTTTAGATTCTGAATCAAAGGAGGGGTTCGATATGCTTGCTGCTAAAAATAAAGAAATAGAGAAGGCTTACAATATATTACAAGTAATTAGCAAAGATGCTGAAGCTAGGGCTTTGTATTTAGCTAGAGAAATGGCCTTACATGATGAGGTTACTAGATTAGAAGAAGCAGAAGAAAAAGGAATTGAAAAAGGATTAGAGAAGGGTAGACAAGAAAGCCAAATGAATATTGCAAAAAATTTACTTAATATAGGAATTGATGAAGTGAGCATTGCAAAGGCAACAGGCTTAAGCGAAGATGTTATAATAAAGTTAAAGCAAGAAATTACCACAATAGAATAGAAATAGTTACAAAATATAGATTGTTACAGGTGAAAATTTTTATATTAATGGAAGTGATTTGACTTTGAAAAAACCATTAGAAAAATATGAGAATCGGAGAGCTAAATTTAGTAAATTACTTGAAAAACAGAACAAAACGTTAAGCAAATTAAGTTTCTTAAGATTCCTAGTTTTTGCAATTGGCATAGTAGTTTCAATAAAATTGTATTTTGTAAATTATTATATATTTACATCTTCGGTTTTATGTACAGTTGTTTTATTTTTGTACCTTGTCTATATATACATGAAAGTTAATAAAAATTTATTATACACATCAAAATTAATAGAAATTAATGAAAAAGCTATAAAAAGATTTGATGGAAAATGGAAGGATTTTAAAGACTGCGCGGAAGATTTTATAGACGAAAACCATAATTTTTCTTATGATTTAGACTTATTTGGAAAGGGCTCTTTATTTCAATGGACGAATGAAGCAAACACTTATTGTGGTAGGGAAAATCTAAAGTCCTTACTAACTGAGAAACCCAAAGGTCTAAATATAGTATATCTTCGTCAAGCTGCAATAATAGAATTAGCAAAGAAAATATCCTTTAGGCAAAGACTTAGCGTAGAAGGAATTCTTGCAAAAAAGAACAATTATCCAATTAAAGAACTATTTGAATGGCTTAAAGAAAAAAATGAAGATGGTTTAGGAGAAAAGTCTGAAATGGTAATAAGAGCCCTACCGTTAGTTACAATGTTTTCTTTTTTGCCCTTGTTATATAAATATATAGTATTTTTACTAACAAATTATGCTGATTTTAAAATTGCTGTACCAAATTTTATTTCCATTGTGCCAACATACTTACCATTAATATTTATTTTGCTGCAATACATATTACTTAAATATAGAAAGGATACAAGAACTAAAAATATAGTTATAGCTGAAAAATATTGCGAAGATGTAAAATTATATAGAAATATTATTAAGCTTATTGAAAAAAATAAATTTGAATCAGACTACAATATGGCACTATACGAAGCATTATACAATAATAAGGAAATCAGCGCTTCTAAAATAATAGATAAATTTGCAAAAATCTGTGATAGTACGAGAGGGAGACGTGGTATGTTATTTCCCACACTCAATGTGCTTTTTATGCTTGAATATAGCTGGACTTTTAAGCTTAATAAGTGGAGGTATGAAGCTGGAGGGGATTTTGAAACTTGGCTTCAAGTTGTTGGTGAATTTGAGGCTCTATCAAGCCTTTCAATAATAAGCTATGATAATCCTAACTGGGTAATGCCAAAGTTTATAATGGATACTTCAAGCTTTACTGCTAAAAATATGGGACATCCACTTTTAGGAGAAAAAAGAGTTTGCAATAATGTCCAAATAAAAGAACCTAGCGCTGTAATGCTTGTAACAGGCTCTAATATGTCTGGTAAAAGTACACTAATGAGAACTGTCGGTGTTAATTTAGTTCTGTCCTATGCAGGTGCAGCAGTTTGTGCCGATAAGTTTGAGTGCAAAATTATGGATTTATATAGCTGTATGAGAATAAATGACAATCTTGATAAAAATATATCATCATTTTATGCTGAGATTCTTAAAATAAAAAGGATTGTTGAAGCTGTTAATAAAGGGAAACAAGTATTCTTTTTATTAGATGAAATATTTAGAGGGACAAATTCCCGAGACAGGCATACAGGAGCAGCAATTTTGATTAGACAGCTTACGAGGGAAGGTAATCTTGGTTTTGTTTCAACCCACGATTTGGAACTTGGTGAAATGGAAAGTGAGAGGAATTCAAAGGTGAAAAACTATCATTTTTCTGAATACTATAAAGATAATGAGATTTGTTTTGATTATAAATTGAAGCCTGGGATTTCTACTACAAGGAATGCTGTTTATTTAATGAAGCTGGCGGGTATTGAAATTATGTGATTAAAGAGGTTAAAATAACTATATATTTTTTTCTTGGAAGATATGATTATCAAGTTGCTTCCATTGTTGCAGAAAAAATTAACAAGCTGATGGTTGATAAGGTATTTGGAAATATTTTTTATATTATCGGGAAAGCAGGAAGTAAATTCATAACTATTACATATAAAAAATAACGACTTTAAAGGTCGTTATTTTTTTATAGGCAAATAAATTAACCTTTGACAACTATATCATTTATTGATATATTATATTTAATGATATATCAATAAATGATATAGTAAGAGATATGAAGGAGAAATTTATGCCAAGAAAGGATTCTATATATATTGGGGAATTAACAGATACTGCTTTTTATATTTTATCAAGTGTAATAGAGGAAAAGCATGGATACCTAATTATGAAAACTATTGAGAAGTTTACTAATAGTGAAGTTACTGTTGGTCCTGCATCGCTTTATACAACCTTGAAAAAGCTTTTAGCTGCAGATTTAGTGGAATTAATTTGCGATACAGATGAAAATAAAAAAATATACAAAATAACGGATAAAGGACGAGAGATGCTTATTAAAGAGATTGAACGTAAAAAGCAGATGGTTAAATTTGCAGAAGTTTTTTTAGATTAGAAAGTGGGGGAATAATTTTGAAAAATAAATATGTAAAAATCAATGGACTTGCTTTTAGTGAAGAAAGTGATATGGAAAAGCTACAAAAGTATGCTAGGAAAGGCTGGATATTAGAAAGTATTGTAGGAGGGTTTTTCTATAAACTAAGAAAAGATAAACCTCAAAATATTATATATAATTTGGATTATCAAACAGAAGCAAATGCGGAATACTTCGCTATATTTAAAGAAGCAGGCTGGGAAATTGTTGTTTCTATAGGCAATTATATGCACATTTTTTCAGCACAAGCAGGAACAAAGCCTATTTATACTGATTGTGAATCAGAGATAGATAAATATACTAGTATAAGAGATCTAACAAGAAAAGGAGCTTTATATTCTTCAATATTAGGAATACCAATAATTGGTTTGCTTGTTGTTTCTTTAATTGAAATTAATCCAATATATTTTATTTTTCTTGGATTACTAATTATTGATTTATTTGTATTTGTATTTGTATTTAATTTTATGCCTTTTTTATCATACAATTCGAGAATTAAAAAACTAAAAAAAGATGGCACTCGTAAAGATAAAAAAATTAGTAACAAAACCTGGTGGAAAATAAATATTGTTTTTGGCATTATAATTTTGGCGTTTGGAATAATAGATTTGCTTGATAAAAATTATTTTGCAGTATTACTTATAATTTCAGGAGCGATAGCTATAGTTTCAAGTTATAAAAAATATAAAAAGTATAAATATCCATATACAAATCAATAAAATCCGATTATTAAAATATTTGAATTTAAAAAGGAAACAAAAACAATTGATATTATGACTATAACTGTAGAAAGTAAAATAGAAGATAATTTCGTTTGTTCAGAAAAACATAGACAAACAATTTGAATACAACATATATATTAGAGATTCGAACTTATAGGTTAAAGAAATTGAGTAATATAGTAAAAAATTATGTTGAAATAGTATGCTTAATTTTATCAAAAGAAGCAATAAAGAAATATATCAATATTGAATTTGCTAAAAAGATAGATATTTATATTAATTCATAAAGGATATACAATGAAAACAAAATTGTTACAAAAGATTAAACGGAGTGGATGCAACAATTTTGTGCTGATTTCACTTCTTTTTTTATTTAAATACTTAATATAAGTTATTTGAAAAACCAATATTGTAAATTGATGGGACAAGTTGTATTATGTAAATATCACAGTTAAAATGATATTAAATATGGATTGACAAATTGTAGAAATAAGGATTTTTCAAGAAGATTGACGGTATAATTGAAATGTAAAACAAATAGTAATTTGTTTAATAAGTTATTGGAGGGATAAGTAAAATGACATTAGACGAATTTTTGGGTCTAAATTCACCAGAAAAATATGATTTTTCAAATGATGGTGCAAATAAGGATTATATTAAATTAGACAATAATGGAATAAAGAAATTTTTTGTTTATGTGGCTGTGGCTAATAAATTTAAATGTGACGAAGAAAATATAATGAAAATAGGTTCGATGTATGCGAAAAACTGTGCTGAAAAATATAAAGGAATTCCTGACCCTGATAGTGATAGTAAACTCCTTCAAGAAATATACAAATATCTATGGGAAGATAAAAATATTATTAATTTTTGTATCGAAGGAGATACAATCAAAGGGGATACAATGAACTCTCAAAACACAACTCTAAATTTAACATATAAATATATAGAATCTCCAGAGCAAAAGAGGGAACGAGAACAGATAAAAACAAAAAATGGATGCCAACAAGTTTCTATAAAATATATTCTGAGTAGATATGCAGAGGATTCCAGTAAAATTGAAGATGATTTTAGTAATATAGAAGGACTAGAATCATGTATAATGATTTATCATACATTGGGAAACTTTTTGCCTGTTCCAGTAGGGTGCAATGGTCCAAGGGGAATAGGCGCGTTAAGTGATTATTGGGATTTAACATTAAAACGCATTCATGATTACTATATAAATAATATAGATAGAATTAATGAAATAGTAGGAGATATAAAGGCTGTAGATTATAGAAAATGGTTAGATAGTTTTAAAGAAGAAAATGGGAATAACAGCTGGAAATGTTTTGTAGAGAAGAATTATATGCAAGACTTTGTAAATAAAGATAATAAGAATTGTGGTTATGGTTGTCCTAAAGAATTATGGGAAGGTCACTTTAGTGGAGAAGTACTACCAAAAAATATAACCCAATTTGAGCAATATTACGTAAATTCCTCATGTTGTATTATAGCTCGAAGCATTAGAATGATATCAAAATTAAAAAGTTTATATAGTAAATAATATTACGATATTGTATAAAATAAATTCCAATTTAACATTGAGTATTATAAATAGTAATTTAAGTGACGCTCTAAATCTTTGATTTAGCTAGCGGAACTTACTCCTACGTAGAGTAGCGAAGTAGGAGTTTCCTATAATATGTGATACTATAAGTGCCTGTATATCAAGTTTTTGTTATTTTTTAAAGGAAACACCTACTCCTTTTCATTACGTAGGTGTAAGTTTGACTGGCCAAATATAAAATTTGGAGTCTCACTTAAATTCCAATTTGTAGAGTAGATTAAAATAACTATTTATATCAATGTAATAATATAATATAATTTTAATATAGTTAGGTAAGTTTTTGATTGAATCAGAGCAGGAATGAAGTTTTTACGTAAAGAAGTTTTACTATAACTAAAAGTTATGAGTAAGTGAAAAATATTAATTGGACATGTATAAGTGTTTCCTTGTATAATTATAACATATCGTAAATATATAATTGCAATTACATAAAATTAATATGAATTCGATTTATAGAAAATTGCTAAAAGTGAAGTTCTTAATAAATTAAAAGGAGAAGATTTAATATGATGATAGTAAACGCTGAGAAATGTATTGGCTGCAGCCAATGTGTTAAGGATTGCTTTCCAAGGGATATAGAAATTGTTGATGGGAAAGCAAAGATTAATAATGTAACTTGTATAAAATGTGGACACTGTATAGCAGTGTGTCCTAAAGCAGCAATAACAACAGATGAATACAACATGGAAGAGGTTAAAGATTATAATAAAGAGGAATTTAATGTAGAAGCAGACAACCTTATGAACTTCATTAAGTTTAGAAGAACTGTTAGAAGATTTAAAAATATTGATGTAGAAAAAGAAAAGCTATTGAAAATTATTGAAGCTGGAAGATTTACTCAAACAGGAAGTAATATGCAGGATGTGTCTTATATAGTAGTTAAAGAGGAACTTGATGAACTTAAAAGTATGACCTTTGAAAGTCTAAAGGTTATAGCAGAAAACATGCTTGCAAATCCAACTCCTGAAACAGTTGCATTTACAAGATATGCTAAGATGTGGCTGGATATGTGTGAAAAGTATAAAGAAGATCCTAAGGCTAATGATAGACTTTTCTTTAATGCACCAGCAGTTATAGTAGTAACGGCGAACTCGGATGTAAATGGAGCATTAGCTTCTTCCAATATGGAACTTATGACTAACGCTTTAGGGCTTGGAACATTTTTCAGCGGTTTCTTTGTAAGAGCTGCTGCTGGAAACAAACAGATATCAGATTTTCTTAGTGTACCAGAAGGAAAACATATAGTAACCTGTATGGTAATAGGATATCCAGATGTTAAGTATTTAAGAACTGTGCCAAGAAAAGCAGCAGAAATAAACTGGAAGTAATATATTTACCATAATGTAAGACTGTTTCTTATTTCCTTTTGGAGTATGGACAGTCTTTCTTTTATTTTAGAATTATTAACACAAGATAAGCTAAATTTGAGCAACTTATATGGTAAAGAAATTGATTAATATAGCAAAAAATAATGTTGGCATGATATGTTTAAATTCATCAAAAGAAGCAATGCAGCTATATAGTAATATTGGATTTATTAAAAAGGATAGATATTTGATTTATTATTTATATTAATTCATAAAGGATATATTCTAAAGATAATGATGTTAAGTTTTTTGGGATTGAAACTAATTGACGGTGATGAAAAATTAGAATATCTATCTCAAAAAATAATTTGTGGTGAACATTTAACTAATCAAGATATTTTAACTTTGACATTTGTACCACTAATGAGAGGTAAAACTACTAAAAGCGATAGAAGTATAAAAAGTATTATTTTAGCTGAAAAATATCGGATAGTGAAGAAAAGTTAAAATGTTTGACTTTATTGTATGATTTATTTGATAAATTTGGAGAGAGTAATTTGAAAGAAAAATTCATGGAAGTGGTAAGTATGACTGAGATTGGCAAAATGTTAAGTAATGAAAGAAAAGCAGAAGGAAAGGCTGAACTTGTGATAAAATTATTAATTAAAAGGTTCAAAAGTGTACCAAGTGATTATAAAGAGAAAATTAAAAAGTTATCATCAGAAACTATTGATGTTATGGCAACAGATATTTTTGACATAAAGAACTTAGAGAAAATTGAAAAATATTTTGAAAAAAATAAGTAAGAATAATGGCTTTAAATATAAGAAATAAATTTAATATTTGTTTTTACGTAGAGCATATTTACCTAAGAAGCATTAAAATTGGTAGGGATGCTCTTTGTTTTTGTTTTGAAAAATAGGGAGCAAATATAAATTGTAGAAATAAGACTTTTCGCAGAGAATTAATGGTATAATTGAGATATAAAACAAATAGTGATTTAGCTAGCGGAACTTGCGCCTACGTAGAGTAGCGAAGTAGGAGTTTCACTTAAATTCCAATTTAGAGATGCTATTATTTAAAGTCAGAATGACTTGATTAAATTACTAAATATAAGTTTGAGGAGGTTAACATGAAGATACATGAAAAAAATAAGGGAAGATTAGAGCAATTAAAAGTAGATTGTTTAAAATGCAGTGGTTTATGTTGTACAGCATTATTTTTTTCAAAAATAGATGGTTTTCCAGAGAATAAAAAAGCAGGTAAACCTTGTACAAAGCTACAAAATAATTATCATTGTAAGATTCATCATGAATTGGAAATGCATAATATGAAAGGTTGCATAGGATATGATTGCTTTGGAGCAGGACAGCATGTAACACAATATATTTATAAAGGTGAGACATGGCAAACCTCACAAGAGCAATCAAATGAAATATTTGATGTCTTTGTGATGGTTTTTCAATTATATCAAATACGTTACTTTTTAGAAGAATCAAAAATAATAATTCCAGCAAAAGAATTATGGAGTGATATTCAAAATTTGATTAATGAAAATGAAGCCCTATGTAATTCTACACAACAAAGTATCATTGAAACTGATATTGAGAGTTATAGAAATAAAGTTAATATTATATTAAAGCAAGTCTGTAATTGCATTATAAAGTGTTTTAAAGATAGTGATAATAAGAGGTTAACAGAGTTTTTAGGAAGAAATTTAAAAAAAAGAGATATGAGCGGATTAGACTTGAGCATGAAATTATTAATTGCAACTAATTTTGATAGTTGTATATTTGACGGAACAGTTTTTTTAGGAGCAGACACAAGAGATACTAATTTTAGTAATGCTGATTTAAGAGAGGCTGTTTTCTTAACACAAGGACAAATTAATTCTGCTAAAGGAAATAGAAATACGAAACTACCAAAACATTTGGATTATCCAGTAACATGGAAGTAATAAATAAAATCAAATTCTAAATTTGAAGGGGCGATAGCGTGAATATAAGACAAGCTACCAAAATAGATTTAGATACCATAAAAAACATAACATATGAAACAATACAAACAATATATCCTCATTATTATCCCAGAGGAGCAGTAGATTTTTTCGTACAATATCATAGTTATGAAAATATAGTTACTGACATTGAGTCAGATAAAGTGTTTGTTTTGGAAAAAGACAAAACAGCAGTAGGAACAGTCACTATTAATGGTATTGAAATCTGTCGTTTATTTGTTTTACCACATTATCAAAGAAAAGGGTATGGTAAAACTTTACTTGAATTTTCAGAGAAGTACATATCGAAAAAATCTAAAAAGATACGGTTAGATTCTTCGTTGCCAGCTAAAGAAATTTATTTAAATCGAGGTTATAAAGAAATAGAATCACATTCTATAGTAACCCCAAATGGTGATTATTTATGTTACGATGTTATGGAGAAAAACTCAAGCTCACCTTTGATGATGATAAATTATGATGGGAAAATATTTGTCCCTAAAATAAATACTGAGAATGGTGAAATAGATAATAAAACAACATTTAAATATCACCAAAATGAACATATTGTTTGGGCTGAGTATATTAGTGGTGATATTATCAGAGGCAATATAATTGGTACTGTTTCTGGAAAAGGTGTGTTAGATTTTTATTATCAACATGTCAATAAACAAGGTCAACAAAGAATTGGAAAATGCCATAGTGTACCACATACTTTGGAAAATGGTAAATTAGAACTACATGAAGAATGGCAATGGTTAAATGGTGATAAGTCTACAGGTTCATCTATTATAGCTGAACTTTAAATTCTAATTCCGATTTATGGAAGTAATCAGAATGTGTGGAATGAAATCCGATTATTAAAATAAAAAAATCGGAGGTATATATGAAATATATTATTAGAGAAATGCAATCAAAAGAATACTTTCTGCTTGATGATTTTCTATATGAAGCAATCTTTCAACGAGATGAGGTAAATTTATTACCTAAATCAATTATTAACAAACCAGAACTTCAAATATATGTTAACAAATTTGGGGAAAAGAAAGATGATTATTGTTTGTGTGTAGAAGTTGAAGGAAGAGTAGTTGGTGCAGTTTGGGTAAGAAATATTAAGGGATATGGATGTGTTGATGAGATTACACCAGAATTTGCCATAGCACTTTATAAAAATTTTCGTGGTTATGGTATTGGAACAAAAATGATGAAGAAAATGTTAAAATATTTAAAGGAAGTCGGGTATTCAAAATCATCTTTAGCTGTACAAAAAGACAATTATGCAGTAAAAATGTATTTAGATGTGGGATTTCAAATAATTGATGAGAATAAAGAAGAATACATCATGGTACATTACTTAAAGTAAAATGTATTTTTAATTTTGGAGGCTAGTACTGATACAAATGTTGAAAAGTTTTACAAGTCGGATATTGAAAATAAACAAAGCTTATTGATTCAAATTGCTAATTTAGAACATAGTTTATGGAAAGTAAATGTTTTTAAAATTAAAGATAGGGTTTTTGTGAATGTTGAATTAAATGTAAATTGGGTTAGTCCATCGGATTTGTATGAATTTAAGAAAAATAAATTGATTTATATCAATAGTTTCCCCGAAGGAACGGAAATTAAACAAATTTGTTCAATTAATTAAAAGTGCTTAAATAAAAACAAGTAATTTTGTGAAGCAATTTTATAAAACACAGGGAGAAAGAAAATGACTGAAAAAGAAATGTGGAATAAATACATTAAAGTTAATAATAAAGCTAAAAGTTACGAAGCGTGGTCCTTTGGTGGAAATACACCTGAAGTTACTGATATATTGGCGGGATTAGTATTAAAGGGTATAAAAACTGCAACTGCAAGCGCCTACCCATGTTACGTTGCAGAAAATGCTCCATTACCATCAGTTGGTGAGTATAATTTGATATTAAATACAAAAGGTGAAGCTGTCTGCATAACTGAAACCGTAAAAGTATATACAATACCTTTCAATCAAGTTGATAAAGAACATGCATTTAAAGAAGGTGAATTTGATCGCACCCTTTCATATTGGAGAAAGTGTCATTCTGAATTTTTTGCCAAGGAGCTTAAAGATATTGGGCAAGAATTTTCTGAAGATATGCTTGTAGTTTGTGAAGAATTCAAGGTTGTATACCCAATCTAATGAGTGTAAGTAGTAGTTTATACGTAACATTTTGATGCTTAGTAATATGAATATTAATAGTTTATAGAGGTGGTTAACATGAAAAAGTTGGGATTAATCGGAGGAATGGGGCCAGAGTCAACAATTACATACTATCATGACATTGTGTATGGAGTTCAAAGGAAAGTGGGGAAAAAAATTTTCCCTAATCTGACTATTGAGAGCCAGCGGTGTAGATTTTATAGCTTTATCGGCAAATACAACACACATCGTTTTTGATGAGCTGCAGAAACGTACACCAATCCAGCTCGTTAGTATTATTGAGGCCACTTGCAAAGAAGCGAAAAGACGTAATATATATAAAATAGGATTGCTCGGAACAATTTTTACTATGAATGGAGATTTTTTTAAAAAGCCTTTTTTGAAAAATCATATTGAAGTTATAACACCATCTGAAGAGGAAAAGAGTTATATCAATGAAAAGATTTCTGAGGAGTTAGAATTTGGTATTGTAAATGAAGAAACTCTATCAGCAGTTTTAAAAATTATACAGAGAATGAAAGATGAAAATGGAATACAAGCGGTTGCTTTAGCCTGTACTGAATTGCCGTTGTTGTTTAAAGGAGTTAAAATTCCAGTAGATTGTTTAGATACAATGCAGATACATATTGAGACTCTTATTAAAATGATAATAGAGGATTAAATCAAACGTCATCATAAAGTTGACTATAAAAAATATTAATTTGATGAGGTATATTATTAGTTATTATAAAAAATACCATAAGCGGAGGAAAATAAACATGGCAATAAGAATAGCAGATATAAATGATTTTGAAGAAGTGTATAAACTATTAGAACAAATTTTAAAGTTTCATCTTTATAGAAGACCAGATATATTTAAAGATGGGACAGTAATTACGGAGAAGCAATATATGGAAATGATAGAAAACCCAAATGAAGCTATATTATTATGGATAGAAGATGATAAAGTGGTTGGATTATGCCATATGATTAAAAAAGAAATTATAGGAATGGCTATTTTAAATGATAGGGTACAAGCATTTATTGAAGATTTTGTTGTAGATTCTGAGTATAGATTTAAAGGAATTGGAAGAAAGCTTTTTGAAAAAGCTAAGGAGCAAGCTAAAGAGTGGAAGGTAGCCTCTTTGGAATTGAATGTATGGGAAGTAAATAAAGAAGCCGTATGTTTTTACAACAAAATGGGGTTAAAGGTAAAAAGCAGACGGATGGAATGCATAATAGAGTAAAACAACAAATTATGATAAGGATGCAATATTGAAAAGTGAGGAGAAGAATAGGAATGGGACGATTGATTGGAGATGGCTTATATTATACTATCGTTGATATTGTTGTAGCTCCAGAGTTTCAAGGCAAAGGGATTGGGACAAGCATTGTTAATCATATAATGAATTATATAGGTGAAAATATTCCAAAGGGAGGACGAGTTAGTGTTCAACTTATTTCCGAAAAAGGAAAAGAGCCTTTTTATGAGAAACTAGGATTTGAAACAATTCCTAATGATAATTGCGGTTCTGGAATGAATAAGATAATAAATAATAACTAGAGAGGATGATATTTATGTGTATTATTTGTGATAGAATCTCTATGATAAAAGAAGGTAAAAATAAATATTTTGTAAAAGAGTTGGAGACAGGCTATGTAGTTATTGGGGATAATCAGTTTTTTAAAGGTTATTCGTGGTAGATTACTTATGAATTTAATAAA
Source organism: Bacillota bacterium (assembly GCA_021781655.1). Classification (GTDB taxonomy): domain Bacteria; phylum Bacillota; class Clostridia; order Clostridiales; family Clostridiaceae; genus JAJXWJ01. The sequence goes on from JAJXWJ010000001.1 coordinate 36,195, forward strand.
AAGTAATGAACTAAGATTTTTTATTGATTATTGAGGTTGCAAAACAGGGAGAGTTTGTTAAATGAGTGATTATATATCGATATTTAAAGGTGGAAAAATAAATCAAGATCAAGAAGAGATGATTAATGGTGTAATGAATTGTATGGATAAATTTGCAATATGTTTTGAAAATGAAGATATAGCTGGTATGGATGAATGTTGTCATTTTCCCCATTATTTAATTAGCGGAAATGAAGTTATTTGCTGGAGAGAAAAGGGACAAATAACAAAGAAATTTTTTCAAGATTTAAAGAGCCAAGGTTTTGCTAAAACAATTGTTGATTATAGAGAAGTAATTCTTGTCTGTGAAAATAAGGTTCACTTGAAATACGGTTATTCAAGAGTTGCAATTGATGGAACTATCATGAGCAGACATAATAATGTGTGGATTTTAACATACTTAGATAAAAAGTGGGGAATACAATTTAGATCATATTAATGTAGATTGTATGAATCAAATAAAAATTTGTAGAGATAGTTAACTTGAAAGAAAAGTTAGGTGTGAGAACTAATTTTAGGCATAACAAAAAGACCTTAAAAAGAAGGCAAAAAAAATTAGAAGTATGTGATTAAGTTGTTATAGGTGATATATCATTATCAATTTTATTTACTTCAAATCCTTGAGATTGGAGAAAAAGAATAATTCTATCTAAATTAGGACTAATGTGTTTACTAGTGTTTTCTCTTTTTAAATATTCTTCATATATAGAATTATCAAAAGCTTCATTTTTCAAGAGCATATTGTATATACAAGTTAATAGCATTCTTGCTATTGCAATGATTGCACGCTTATGTTCACGTCTTTTCTTTATAGAATCATAGCGATGCTTAAAGTAAGGGCAAGACTTGTCTTTTATTGCTGCATTTGCACATTGAACCAGAATAGCCTTGAGATAAACACCAGCAAGACTTATGTGAACATTTTTCTTTTTACCAGCACTTTCATTATTTTGAGGAACAACACCAGCCCAAGAACAAATATGCTTGGCATCCTTGAAAAAAGACATATTAGTGCCGACTTCAGAGATAATTGTTGTAGCAGATTGAGGTGTTATACCGGGTGCAGATGAAACAAGTTTAATTTGTGAAGCAAAATCACTAGAAAGCAATTCTATTGCATTGTCAAGTTGAAATATACACTGATGAATATAAGCATAATGATTTAAGCAAATAGACATTTTTGATTTCTGCTCTTTGGAAATATTGCCTTGCATTGAGAGTTTGATTTCATCAGCTTTAGATATCATACTCTTGTGTAAAAATTGAGTGTAATCTATATCTAATTTATCAGGATGCTACATAGCATATTTTATTATAGCTGATGAGGATTTTCCAAAAGTATCTGATACAACACTTGAAATCATTATATTAGAAACTGTAAGAGAATTTTGTAATCTGTTTTTCTCACTTGAACGAATATTAGTAAGCTTAAAGCGATAACGCATGAGGTCTCTAAGTTCTCTGACGTTTTTAGGTGGAATGAAGCTTCCAGGTACAAGACCATGTTTGTGTAAATCAGCAAGCCATAGAGCATCTCGCTTGTCAGTTTTTTTACCAGGTATGTTTCTAACATACTTAGGGTTGGCTAAAGTAATGTTGCAAGAATTTTCAAGAACATTGAAAATTAGAATCCAATACTTTCCTGTGCTCTTCATACAAATGTCTTTACAGTTTTGATTATTTGTATAAGCAATTGTTGCAACAACAAATTTCTTGTGAATATCGATACCACAGCAAATTTGACAAACAATTTTTAACAAATATATTACCTACAAATAAAAAAATATAGTACACATGTGTTGACTGAATACTCATGACCTTAAATGGTCTTTGTTTAAACAAAGATTAACTTACGTGCTCATTAGCACAATTATTTGTACTTAAAAAAGTATTCGGCACATGTTAATATGCGGATTAAAATCACACTTCCTCCGCCGTGCTCTGTAGTACACCTGTATATTAGTCTATATTGTTGACAGATTTTTAAATATTAATAACTTTAATATATTTTTGTGCCTAGAGCACAGTGAGAGGAATGAATGTTAATATGAAAGTTGCAATTTGTCAAAGTAATATAGTTTGGGAAGACAAGGTTACAAATTATAAAAATGCCAAAAACTTCATTAACGAAGCGGCAGAACAAACTACAGACTCAATATTATTTCCATAAATGAGTTTTACAGGTTTTTCTATGAATATAGAAAAAACAAAGGAAACAAATGAAGAAACTATAAACATTATAAAAACATATGCATTAGAGCATAAAATCAACATAGGTTTTGGATGGGTTAAAAGTAATGGAAATATGGCAGAAAATCACTATACAATCATAAACTGTGAAGGAGAAATTATATTAGATTATATCAAAATTCATCCCTTTAGTTATTCAGGTGAAGATATATAGTTTATTCCTGGCAATAAACTAAACTATTGCAGCATAAATGGAATAAAATTAAGTACTTTTATTTGTTATGATCTTAGATTTCCAGAAATTTTTCAAGTTGCTTCGTATAGAGCCACAATTATCATAGTACCAGTTAAAGCTGATAGAAAAGTTGAGCTGTATAAAAATTTGCATGATACAAGAAGAAAATAGGTCTGGAAAACACAGACCATATTCTTTCTATAAATGTTTTATTGCGTCTTCTAAAGTACTAAAATCAAAAATTTCATCTACTATTACTTCTAGTTGATCCAAATTTGCTTTGAATATTTTTTTTGTTACTTCTGTTGGTAATACTCCGAAACGTTTTGTTAGTTGTTTTGTAACTGTTTTTACTAATTCGTCTTTCCTTCCCTTGACTACTCCCTGCACAATGACTTGCACAATGCCTTGTTCAATACCTTGTTCAACGCCTTGTTCTGTAAACTTTTTATCTAGTTCAAACTTTTTGATTGCATCTAGTAAAAAACTCATATTATCTTCACTAAGTTTTGCCATTCCCATATTCTTTACCTCCTCCATAATTTCTTCTAAATTATTATCTGTTAATATATCCATTATAGTTAGATATAGTGACTCTTTTGAATTTTTAAAGTATTCATTTATCCAATTCCGTAATAAATCTCTATCATCATGTTCCTTTTGTAATAATTTTAAGTATTCAGCATCTGTTTTTTCTAATTCCTTTATTACAATTAATTGAGTAGTAATATCCGTTCCATTTATATAATATATTCCTGGATATTTCTTCTCTATCCCTATATTTTTGCTTTTAATATACTTTACTAGTTTCTGCGGAAAATTTGTACTAGTTAATGTTATTGTAATATCATCAATATCTATACCATTTTCTTTTGAATATAATACTTTATAAAGATAAGCATATATTGGTTTTATGTCATTATTATTATTATATCATTACAAATAAATGTTATTCAACTATTGAAACTTATTTTGGTATGTCTTATCATAAAAGTTGTAAAAATCATGCGGATGTTGCATTTGTAGTAAGTAAGATGTCCTAACAGCATTAATTGCTTACCAAAATGATGATGATGCAAATCAGATTTAATTATAAAAAAACTAAGATATATAAGAGCAATTCAAGACTAAATACTAATTTAACGAGGTAAAAAATGATTTATTTAAAGAAAGCAAATTTAGAAGATGCTAAAAAGCAGTATGAATTTTTAAAGGATACACCTGAGGATGAAAATGGGTTTTTAAACAAATATTACAGTTATTCATATGAAGATTTTGTAGATTTTGCATTGCCAGAAATGATTAAATATTCACAAGGCATAGATTTGCCAAAAGGCTATGTTCCACAAACATTCTATTTTATGTGGGATGACAATAATATTGTGGGCTTATTTAAGTTGAGGCACATATTAACAGATTCTTTAAGAAATGGTGCAGGACATATTGGTTACGCTATTCATAAAAGTTATCGTGGCAAGGGGTATGCGACAAAGGGATTAGTAATAGAAAAGGCAAAGGAAGTAATAAAAGAAAATGAAATATATTTAAGTGTTCATATAAATAATTATGCATCATTAAAAGTGCAACTGAATAATAGGGCTTATATTCACCATTCTGATGAAAACGAACATTATACAAGAATAAAAATATGATACTATCCTTAAATATAAATAAGTAATTTTGTGAAGAATTCAAGGTTGTATATACAAAGCTTTGATGAATTATTTATTTAATAAATTAAATATAAAAAATAAAATGTTTTGTTGCAGGATTTACGAGTCTGATGACTATGATAATTTTGAAGAAGAAGAACATATGCATTGCTTTTTGCTTTACTATTTAAATAATAAAGTTTATCATATAGAACATCCTAATATTAAAAAAAAGGGGATATATGAATATGAGTGTGAAAAATCTGCAATACAAGCTATTGTTAAATACTACAAAGAACTACGAGATGGAATGGCACCAAAGGGGTCAGGCACCAAGGTGCCTGACCCCTTTAATACTAAAAAAATGAAATTGAGATTGTTATTGAATCATTTACTAAGTAATGAGCGGTGTTTTCTTCTATTTTATAATAGATTTTTAATGATTCAACTTCGTTTAATTTATGTTCTTTTGTCCACTCTTCGTTAAATTTCTGAATTAGCGTTTGCTCGCTAACTTCTTTGCCAAAGTATTGAATGTATATTGTTTTTTCTATTGGTTTTGCTTTGGGAATTGATTTTTTAACAGAATCGATTATTTCTTCTGATTTTTTACTTATAGTTTTTTTAGCAGTTGTAGAAACTTCCTTAACCTTTTTCGTAGTTGCTTTAGGAACTGTTGTTGCTACTTCCTTGATTTCGTTTAAGTTCTTTTCAATATTTTCTTTAGTAATATTTTGAGGAACGGATTCAATTGCTTTAACAGCTTTTGTTTTAACTGCATCAGTAGCTTTGGCAGCTTTAACTGCTTTAGATGCTACTAATTCTGCAGCTTCTGCAGCTTTACTTATTACAGCCTCAGCCTCTTTTGCAACAGCTTCGATTTTTCCTGAATTTATAGAGTTGGTATTAGCTGTCGAAGTTTTAGATTTTGTTGTTGGATTAGTTTTCTTTGTATTCATCATATACCCCCTAAAAAATAATAAGCATCAATTTATTTTATCATTTGTAGAAAATAATGACAATACGCTAAGATATATTGTAAACGGCTACAATTGTTAATTTCTATCTATTGCTAATGTTTATGCCTAAATTTTATCATTTTATAACCTTGCTTTAATAATGTTTCAATTATATAATCCATGTATATGATTATAAATTAGGAGAGATTACATGGAAGAAAGATTACAAAAATATATGGCAAGCTGTGGTGTTGCATCAAGAAGAAACTCAGAAAGAATGATAGTAGCTGGAAGAGTAAAAGTTAATGGCGTTACCAAACTAGAGCTTGGTTTAAAAATAGATCCATCTATTGATATTGTTGAAGTTGATGGTGTTAAAATAAATTTGGAAAAAAGAAAGATTTACATTGTATTAAATAAGCCAGAAGGATATTTATGTACTTTAAAGGATGAGAGAGGAAGAAAGACGGTACTAGACTTAGTTAAAACGGAAGAGAGAATTTTCCCCATTGGAAGATTAGATTATGATACCTCTGGATTATTGATTATGACAAATGATGGTGAAATTTATAATAAAGTTATACATCCTAGGGAAAAAATAAATAAAGTCTACGAAGCAGAAATAAGTGGAAACCCAAACCTTGAAGAAATTAATAAATTTTGTGGTGGAGTAGATATCGGCGGATATATAACAGCACCAGCTAATTTTGAGATAATAGAAAAATATAAAGAAAATACATTAGTTAAAATAACTATACATGAGGGGAAAAAAAGACAAATACGAAGGATGTGTAAAGAAATAAATCATCCGGTTATAAAATTAAAAAGAATTTCTATAGGACAAATATCTCTTAGAAACCTTGAAAAAGGTCATTGGCGTTTCTTAAGTGATGAAGAGCTTGAATATCTAAATACGTTATAAAATGAATATGTCATTGATTAATAATTCATTTGGTGATAAAATTATTTTTGATATTAATAGCGATTTTAGTTCTGAAAGGACAGGGGTTTCATGAATAGCGATAAAGACGATCTTATGGGGTTAATTCAAATTAAATTTAAGGGATTTAGCAAAGGTCAAAAATTGATTGCTGAATATATATTAGAACACTATGATAAAGCGGCATTTATGACTGCAGCAAAGCTTGGTTTAAAGGTTGGCGTAAGTGAATCTACGGTAGTTAGATTTGCTAATGAGCTTGGATATATTGGCTATCCTAAGCTTCAAAGAGCACTTCAAGAGCTTATTAAAAATAAACTTACAACAGTACAAAGATTAGAGCTTTCAAATAATTTTGTATGTGAAGAAAATGCATTAAAGGGAGTATTAAAATCTGATATTGAAAACATTAGAACTACCCTTGAAAAAATCAGCAACAATACTTTTGATGATGTAGTTAATTCCATATTTGAAGCTAAGAGGATATACATAATAGGTCTTAGAAGTTCAACGGCGCTTGCTGAGTTTTTAGGCTTTTATTTAAATTTGATATTAGATAACGTAAATATGGTAGGTTACGGTATAAGTGATATTTTTGAACAAATAATAAACATTTCTGAAGATGATTTATTAATAGGGATTGGTTTCCCAAGGTATGCATCTAGAACAATAGATGCTTTAAGTTATGCTCAAAAAAAAGGAGCAAAGGTTGTGGCAATAACAGATAGTCAAGCTTCACCACTTGCTGATAAAGCCGATTATGCTTTGGTTGCACAAAGTAATATGGCTTCTTTTGTTGATTCTTTAGTTGCACCTTTAAGTGTAATAAATGCATTAATTGTAGCAGTTGGTCTAAGGGAAAAAGATAAAATAGCAGCAACCTTTAAAAATCTAGAAAATATATGGAAGGATTATCAAGTGTATAATAAGAAAGAAATAAATTAAAGTAGGTTATATCCTGCTTTTATTTATATTACTATTGAATAAATAATAAATATGTATTAAATTATAAACAATAACAACTACGAAGGAAGTGGTTTTATGGCACAAGTTGTAGTTATAGGCGGCGGACCTTCTGGAATGATGGCTGCTATTAAAGCTTCAGAAAAGCATAAAGTAATACTTGTTGAAAAAAACGAAAAACTTGGTAAGAAAATGTATATAACCGGTAAAGGCAGATGTAATGTGACAAATGATAAGGATATATCAGAATTTTTCGATTATATTCCTAAAAATTCACAGTTTTTATATAGTGCACTGTATACATTCACAAACAAGGATGTAATACAATTTTTAGAAAAAGAAGGGGTAAAGCTAAAGGTTGAAAGAGGTGACAGAGTTTTTCCGGTTTCCGATAAATCTTCCGAAATCATCGATGCTTTTAAAAAGAAGCTGGTTAATGCAGATGTTGAAATAATGTTAAACAGTAAGGTGACCTCTTTAATAAAAGACAATGACAAAATTGTGGCAGCACAAATTAACGGTAATAAGTTAATAAAAGGCGATTATTTTATAGTTTGCACTGGCGGAGTTTCATATCCTCAAACAGGTTCTACAGGTGATGGTTATGAGTTTGCAAAGAAGCTTGGGATAAAGGTTACTAAAACGGTTCCTTCACTAGTGCCAATAGAAGTTAAAGAAGCATTTATAAGCGATTTACAAGGTTTGTCTCTTAAAAATGTTACCTTAACTATTAAAGAAAATAAAAAAGTTTTGTTTTCTGAATTTGGTGAGATGCTATTTACTCACTACGGAATTTCTGGACCAATAGTATTAAGTGGAAGTTCTGTTATAGGAGAAAAAAAGGGCCTTATGGCAAGCATTAATTTGAAACCAGCTTTAAAGCCTGAAGAATTGGATAGAAGAATACAAAAAGACTTTTTAAAATATAATAATAAAGATTTTAAAAATAGTTTGAATGAACTTCTGCCTCAAAAATTAATTAGCGTTATAGTTATGCTTTCTGGAATTGATGAAAATAAGAAAGTTAATTCTATTACTAAAGATGAGAGGAAAAAACTTGTAAACCTGTTGCAAAATTTGACTTTTGAAATTAAGGGTTTAAGGCCAATAGCAGAAGCTATAATTACTTCTGGTGGAGTAGATGTTAGAGAACTAGATGCATCTACTATGAAAGCAAAACAAGTGTCTAATTTAAGTTTTGCTGGAGAGGTTATTGATATAGATGCCTATACTGGAGGTTTTAACATTCAACTTGCACTTTCAACAGGATATTTGGCAGGTAGCAAGCTATAAAATAAAATTATAAATTTAAAAGGAATTTTATATTTTGCATAGAATATATATAGTTGTACTTTTTTATCAAGAAAGGCGGTAAAACATTGAATTTATCTGTAGCAGTTGATGGACCTGCAGGAGCAGGAAAGAGTACTATAGCAAAAATATTGAGCAAAAACTTAAATCTAATGTATATTAACACAGGAGCAATGTATAGGGCAGTAACTTTGATGGCTATTAAAAATAATATTATGCCTGAAGCTGTTGAGGACATACTAAAGCTTACTGAGTCACTTGAAATGCATTTTGAAGGTGATAATCTAATTTTAAATGGAGAAGATGTGAGCGAAAGAGTAAATATGCCTGATATTAGCGAAAAGGTTTCGAGTTATGCCTCTATACCTTTAATAAGAGAAAAGATGGTTAAGGCTCAAAGGGAAATTGCTAAAAATTACAATGTTATTATGGATGGAAGAGATATTGGTACAGTTGTTTTAAAAGATGCACCCTTTAAGTTTTTTTTAACTGCATCTGCAGAAAAAAGAGCGGAAAGAAGATGCAAAGAACTTTTAGAAAAAAACATAAAAGTAGAGTATGAAAAAGTTTTAAGTGATATAATAGAAAGAGATTATGCAGATACTCATAGAGAGGTTGATCCTCTTAAAAAAGCGGCTTCAGCAATTGAAATAGATTGTACCTATTTATCTATTGAAGAAGTTGTAGAGAAAATTACCTGCTGTATTTTAAATTCTAAAAATAATTGAGGTAAATATATGAAAAAAATAATTTTAGCAGAGTCATCAGGATTTTGTTTTGGTGTAAAAAGAGCAGTTGATACTGCAATTTCTATTCAAAAGAGGTATAATAAAAAGATATACACCTTAGGACCACTTATTCATAATAATGATGTTGTAAAATATTTAGAAGAAAATAATATCTATTCCATGAATATAGATGATATTGCTTTGTTAGAACAAGGGGAAGTTATCATAATAAGGTCTCATGGTATAGCACCAGAGGTTTTAGAAAAACTTAAGGATAAGCAATTAGAAATCATTGATGCTACTTGTCCTTTTGTTTCAAAAATACAGCAAAAGGTTAAAAAGTATTACGAATTAGGCTATGAAATAGTAATAGTAGGAGACAAAGACCATCCTGAGGTCATAGGCATAAATGGATTTTGTAATAATCAAGCTGTGATTTCTAAGAATGGCGAAAATTTAGAAAATATAAAAGATAAAGTATGTGTAGTGTCACAAACAACAGAAAAACAGGAAAATTTTCAAAATGTGCTTTCTATTTTAACTAAAATGTCTAAAGAGATTCTTTCTTTTAATACTATTTGTAGTGCTACAGAAGTTAGACAAAAGAATGCAGATGAATTATCTAAAGATGTGGATTTGATGGTAATAATAGGTGGCAAACATAGTTCAAATACAACTAAGTTATATGAAATTTGTAAAAGAAATTGTTATAATACTATTCATGTTGAAAATTCAGGTGAAATTCCTGATGAATTATATAAATATGATAAAAATATGAAAATAGGTGTTACAGCAGGTGCTTCAACACCAGATTGGATAATAAAGGAGGCAATAATTAAAATGGGTGACGAACAAAATTTACAGGAAATGAATGATTTTATTAAATTAATGGATGAAAATGATAAGAAAATTTATGCAGGTGCATTAGTTAAAGGAGAAATTATCCAAATTAATGAAAAGGAAGCGTTTTTAAACATAGGTTATAAGCATGACGGTATTCTTCCAGTAGGAGAGGTAACTCGTGAAGCAGATGTTAAAATGACCGATTTGTTTAAGGTTGGAGATGAAGTAGAAGCAAAAGTAATCAAATTAAAAAATGAAGATAATTATGTTGTGCTTTCTAAAGTTGAACTTGAAAGAGTTTCAGCATTTAAATTATTAAGGGAAGCATTTGAGAATAAGGAATCTATTGTTGTTACTGTGAAAGAAGCAGTTAATGGAGGTCTTGTTGCAAACTTTAAAGGTATTAGAGTATTTATACCAGCATCTCATGTTGAATTATTCCACGTAGAAGATTTAGATAAATATATTGGCAAAGAAATCCAAGTGAAATTAATTGAGTTTAATGAAAAGAAAAATACAACAAGAATCGTTGGTTCAAGAAGAGATCTTCTAAAAGCAGAAAAAGAAATAAAAGAAAACAGCGTATGGGAAAACTTAGAAAAGGATCAAGTGGTAGAAGGCGAAGTTAAGAGATTAACTGACTTTGGTGCATTTATCGATATAAGTGGTGTAGATGGTTTACTACACGTTTCAGAAATTTCTTGGGGAAGAATAAATAAAGCTTCTGATGCATTAAAAATTGGGGATAAGGTTAAGGTTTATATTTTAGAAGTAGACAAAGAAAATAAAAAATTGTCCCTTAGCATTAAAAAGTTAATAGGTGACCCATGGGAAAGCGTAGATGAAAAATATCCTGTTGGTTCCGTTGTACTTGGTAAGGTTGTACGTTTTGCAAATTTCGGTGCTTTTGTTGAATTAGAACCTGGAGTGGATGCATTAGTACATATATCAGAAATAAGCCATAAAAGAATAGCAAAACCTTCAGATGTTTTAGCTATAGGTGATGAAATTAAAGCTAAAATTTTAGATGTTAAAAAAGATTCAAAGAAGATTGGTTTAAGTATTAAAGAAGTAGAAGAAGAAGTATAATACATTAGGGACTGTTTGTACAGTCTCTTTTGCATTCATCTGAAATTTGACATACGTGATATATTTTATTTATAATAAAAAATAAAATAAAATTATTGAGGTATATGATGTATAATTGTATTCAGTTTAGTGAAAAGTATTTGGAACCTCTGGAAAAATTAAATAAATTAAGTGCGAATTTTAATCCTTGCAACAAAAACTTTTTAGAACGATATAATAAATTAAGTTATATACAGAGGTATTTTGAGAAGAAGAAGGTTAAACTATTAAAATACAACGATGAATATGTTGGCTTTATATGGTTAAGGCACATTAAAGTAAGATTGTTTAATATAGAAGCTTTATATGTTATTCCATGCGAAAAGGAGCTTCAACATTATAAAGAATTATTAACACTTGCAGAAATAAATGCAGAATATACATACGAATGCGAAAAAAATGAAACTAACTTTGATGTTCTTTCTAATTTAGGCTTTACAAAAAAGGAAGGAACAATAGAAATGTATTGTGACCTTCAAGAAAAAAATGATATTCAATTTGAAAGTGACATAACTATTAGAAAGTTTGTACAAAATAAAGATGAAAAATTAAGGTGTTCAATTCAAAATGAAATCTTTATGAAGGAAGGCAGAATACCGATTTCTGTTGAAGACATTTATTACGATATGGCTCAGCCATATTATTACGATGATGGCGTTTTTTTTATAAATTTTAAGGATGAGATTATTGGATATGGACAAATTATTATTGATAAGGGCAAAGCCTTTATAGTGAACTTCGGAATTAAAAAGAATTATAGAGGAAAAGGATATTCAAAGTGTTTAATGTCATTTTTGCTTAATTTCCTAAAGGATAATAATTTTAAAATAGTTTACATTAAGGTTGATTGTTCTAATAAAATAGCTTACAATTTGTACACTAGTTTTGGCTTTAAAATGGAAAAAGAAATTTATGTGTGGGAAAGATCATAAAAAGGATTAAATGAGATTATTTTGTTAATAACCTCATTTAATCTTAAATCATTGCAAAATATTTTCAATTGGCACATGACAAGATTTAGCTTTAAAAAGATTGTCATTTTCTGAATTTTTAAAATAGCCTCTGTTTCCAATTGCTTCGCAAGTATCTTTATCTTCTTTTTCATCTTCTTTTGCATCATACATTTAGCATCACTCCTTAAAAATAATAAGAACATTACACAATATTAGTATTCACATAAAATAAAAAAAATATCACTTATAGCAAAATAAGAATAGGAGCAGTATATGAGTAATTACATAAAATTAACAAGGCCACATCAGTGGATTAAAAACTTTTTTGTTTTTGGAGCTTTGATTTTTTCTCATGAATTTTTAAATATAAATAATGTGTTTAAGGTATTTGTTGCATTCATATGCTTTTGCTTAATTTCTTCTACCGTATACGTAATGAATGACATTGTAGATGTAAATAAGGATAGAATGCACCCACAAAAGAAGAATAGACCTATAGCTAGCAAAAAGGTATCTGTAAATCAGGCAAAGGTGCTTTTCGTAATTTTATTAGCTTCAAGTTTTGTTATTAGTTTTATATTTAATTGGAAGCTATCAATTATCGTAGGATTATATTTTTTGAATAATATTGCATATTCTTTTAAACTCAAAAACATTGTACTTTTAGATGTTATTTCCATAGCCGTGGGCTTCTTGTTAAGAATTATTGCTGGTGGTATTATTATAAATGTAACGCTCTCATCATGGTTACTTTTATGTACTTTATTTATTTCTCTTTTTTTAGGACTAGAAAAGAGAAAAGGAGAGATAACATCGCTAAAAGAAGATTCTTCAAAGCATAGAAAAATACTTGACGATTATTCTATTGAAATGATTAATGATCTTTCAAATATAGTATGTACAGGAACTATTATATTTTATGCATTATATACCGTTTTGGCCTATAAAAATCAATATATGGTTATAACAAATATTTTTGTAGTTTACGGTGTATTTAGATATAAGTATCTCAGTGAAACAAAAGGTTGCGGAAATCCCACAGAGATGATATTAACAGACAAAGGGATACTTGGAATTAGTATTTTATGGGCAATAACTTGCATTATAATTCTCATTACGACTTAGAAAGTTCTAAGTCATTTTTTATATAAAAACATAAATGCTATTGGGAGAGCTATTGATAAATTTCTTTCCTTTTGTTAAAATTAAATTTACTGAAAAAGATAAATCGGAGGATTAAATTTAATGGAAAAACAAAAAAATAAACTATTCTATATTGAAACTTGGGGTTGTCAAATGAATGAGGAAGACTCAGAAAAACTATCAGGAATGTTAAAACTAAGTGGATATATTAGAACTGATAATAGAAAAGATGCACAGCTTATTATATTTAATACTTGCTGTGTAAGAGAAAATGCAGAACTTAAGGTGTTTGGAAATCTTGGAGCTTTAAAAAATGAAAAGAAAAAAAATCCAGATTTAATTATTGCCATTTGTGGTTGTATGATGCAACAGGAAGGAATGGCAGACAGTATTATAAAAAAATTCCCTTTTGTTGATATTATTTTTGGAACTCACAATTCTCATATGCTTATAGAGTATTTAACTAGAGTAAAACAAGAAGGTGTGGCGATTAAAGAAATATGGGATAAGGAAAAGGGAATTGTTGAAGGACTTCCAATAGATAGATTAAGCGATGTTAAAGCTTTTGTAACTATAATGTATGGTTGCAATAATTTTTGCACTTATTGCATAGTTCCTTATGTTAGAGGAAGAGAAAGAAGCAGAACACCAGAAGACATTGAAAAAGAGATTATACAATTAGTTAATAAAGGTTATAAAGAAATTACCCTGCTTGGTCAGAATGTTAATTCCTATGGTAAAGACTTAGAGCCTAAAATTGATTTTGCAGATCTTTTGAGAAGAATAAATAAAATAGAAGGTCTTTTAAGAATTAGATTTATGACATCTCATCCAAAGGATTTAACCTTTAAGGTTGTGGAAGCTATAAGAGATTCAGAAAAAATATGCGAGCAAATCCATTTACCTGTGCAATCTGGTTCTACAAATATATTAAAGAAAATGAATCGTCATTATGATAGAAAATATTATTTAGAATTAATTAAAAAAATCAAAGAAGAAATACCAGATATAGCAATCACAACGGATATAATAGTAGGTTTTCCTGGTGAAACAGAAGAAGATTTTAATGAAACCCTTAGTCTTTGTAAAGAAGTAGAATATGATTCTGCATTTACTTTCCTTTATTCAAAAAGGCATGGAACTCCTGCAGCAGAGATGGAAGAAGTGATTGATGAAGAAGTTAAACATAATAGGTTTAATAGATTAGTAGAAACAATTAATGAAATTAGTGCTAGAAAAAATAAGGAATATGAAGGTAAAATCGTAGAGGTTTTAGTTGAAGGAAAAAGTAAAAATGATGACAGCAAATTTATGGGTAGGACAAGAACCGGTAAGCTTGTAAATTTTGAAGGAAGAGAAGATAACATAGGAAAATTAGTTCAGGTTAAGATTACTAAAGCTCAATCTTTTTCTTTGTTTGGTAAAGAGCTTTAATAATTTTATATTAAGGAGAATGAATTATGGCTTTAACTCCAATGATGCAGCAATATCTTAATGTTAAAGAAAAATGTGAAGATTCCATTTTATTTTTTAGACTTGGCGATTTTTATGAAATGTTTTTTGAAGATGCTAAAATTGCTTCAAGAGAATTAGAACTTGTATTGACAGGAAAAGATTGTGGACTTTCTGAAAGGGCACCAATGTGTGGTGTTCCCTTTCATTCTGCTAATATGTATATTACAAAGCTTATAAGTAAAGGTTATAAGGTAGCCATTGGTGAACAACTTGAAGATCCTGCTTTAGCTAAAGGAATAGTTAAAAGAGATATAGTTAAAATAATAACTCCAGGCACATATACTGATTCTTCTTTTCTAGAAGAAACTAAAAATAATTATTTAATGTGCATATTCGTAGAGAATATGAATTTTGGAATGAGTATATGTGATTTATCTACAGGTGAATTTTTGAGCACTTCTTGGAACTTTGATAGCGATATTATTATAAGCGAAATATCAAAATATTCACCAAAGGAAATAATAGTTCAAAAAGGGTTAGATGTAAAATTGCTTGCCCTAATTAAGGAAAGGTTTAGCTGTGCCTTCACTTATTTTGATAACGATTATTTTATTGATGAAATTGATATTAAGGACCAGTTTAAAGCTTTTAACAGCAGTTTATATGATAGAGTAACACTTAAATGTACAAATGCACTATTAAAATATTTAAAGAGTACACAAAAGATTTCTCTTGCTCATATAGATAAATTTGAATACTACAATGTTGTGGATTACATGAGCATAGATGTAAATTCTAGAAGAAACCTAGAACTTACAGAGACTTTAAAAGATAAGAGCAAAAAGGGCTCGCTACTATGGGTACTTGATAAAACAAGTACCGCCATGGGAGGTAGACAGCTAAGGAAGTTTATTGAAAATCCACTGCTTAATAAAAATGCCATTAATGATAGGTTAGATGCAGTAGAGGAGCTTATTAATAATTACTCTTTAGGTGAGGACTTAAAGGCTATATTAAGGCAAATTTACGATATAGAGAGATTAGTAGGAAAAATTTCAACTCAAAGTGTAAATGCAAAAGAATTTATATTTTTAAAAAACTCAATTGAAAAGCTCCCAGAGGTAAAAAATATTTTACGTAAATTTTCATCTGATTTATTAAAGGAAAAATTTGACAAATTAGATGATTTACAAGATATTTACAACATAATAGATGAATCTATAAATGATTCACCCTCTATGTCCGTTAAGGAAGGTAATATTATTAAAACAGGCTATAACTTAGAGGTTGATGAATTAAGATTAGCAAAAGCAGAAGGAAAACAGTGGATAGCAAGCCTTGAGGAAGGGGAAAGGGCAGCAACAAATATTAAATCCTTAAAGGTTAGTTATAATAAGGTTTTCGGATATTATATCGAAGTTACAAAGTCAAATTTAAGCAATGTGCCAGCAGGAAGATACATTAGAAAACAAACTTTAGCTAACTGTGAGAGGTATATTACAGAAGAGCTCAAGGTAATGGAAGAAAAAATATTAGGAGCAGAAGATAAATTAGTAGCTTTAGAATATAATTTATTTGCTCAAATAAGAGATGAAATAACAAAACACATTGAAAGAATGAAGGAAAGTGCAAAAAATTTAGCTGAATTAGACTGTTTATGCTCCTTCGCAACTGTTTCAATGGAGAATAATTACTGCAAGCCAATAATTGGTGAAGATGGAGAAATATCAATTGTTGAAGGACGTCACCCTGTAGTCGAAAATGTAATTCCATCTGGAACCTTCGTAGCTAACGATACAAAGCTTAATTGCACGGAAGAGCAGCTTATGCTTATAACTGGACCGAATATGGCAGGAAAATCCACATACATGAGACAAGTAGCATTAATAGTTATTATTGCACAGCTAGGATGTTTTGTACCTGCAAAAGAAGCTAAAATTTCTATTTGTGACAAAATATTTACAAGAATAGGAGCTTCAGATGATTTAGCTTCTGGGAAGAGTACTTTCATGGTGGAGATGTGGGAAGTTTCAAATATTTTAAAAAATGCCACGGCTAAAAGTTTAATAATTTTAGATGAAGTAGGAAGAGGAACTAGTACTTATGATGGATTAAGTATTGCATGGTCGGTGGTTGAATATATTTGCAAAAGTGATAAAATGAAATGTAAAACCTTGTTTGCTACTCACTATCATGAATTAACAAGTTTAGAAGGTGTAGTAAAGGGGCTTAAAAATTATTCTATAGCCGTAAAAAAAATAGAAGATGAAATAGTTTTTTTAAGAAAAATTATTCCTGGTGGTGCAGACGAATCTTATGGAATCGAAGTTGCAAAGCTTGCAGGACTACCAGATAAAGTCATTGATAGAGCAAGAGAGATTTTAATTCATCTTGAAAAGGAAAATAAAAAAGAATTTGAAGCACAAACTATATATGAGCAAAAAACACCAAAAAAGAAAGAAAAACAAATGGTACAATTAGATTTTTTAGATCTTGAAAAAAACAACTTTTTAGAACAACTAGCTGAGATAGATATTTTAAATCTTACACCTATGGAAAGCATGAATAAACTATTTGAAATGGTTAAAAAAGCAAAGAATTTGAAAAAATAAAGGTGATTTACTTTGAAGAGGATTAATGTTTTAAATGAAGAGACTTCAAACAAAATAGCAGCTGGAGAAGTAGTAGAAAGGCCAGCTTCAGTAGTTAAGGAGCTTATAGAAAATAGTATTGATGCAAATGCTAAAGTAATTAATATAGAAATTTTAGAAGGTGGCCAAAAATATATTAAGATAACTGATGATGGAGACGGAATTTATCCGGAAGATATTGAAAAGGCTTTTATGCCTCATGGAACGAGTAAAATAAAGGCTATAGAAGATATATATTCAATTAATACCCTTGGCTTTAGAGGAGAAGCTCTCCCTAGTATTGCTGCAATTTCCAATACAACATTAAGGAGTAGGATTTCAGGAAATGATATAGGCTCAGAAATTCAAATAAATGGTGGAAATATACAATACATAAAAGAGGTTGGCTGTAGTCTTGGAACCACAATAGAAGTTGAAAATATTTTTTATAACGTTCCAGCAAGACAAAAGTTTTTAAAATCTTCACAAAGAGAAGCTGCTTTAATATCGGATATAGTAGAGAGATTAGCACTTGCAAATTCTAAGATTTCTTTTAAGCTTTGTAGTAACGGAAAAGTTTCGTTAAAGACCTTTTCAACGGAAAAGGTTTTTGATACTATTAGAACTATATACGGTAAGAACACTTCCGATAATATTATAAAGTTTGAAAAACATAATGATATTGCTTCTGTTCATGGATATGTTGGAAATGCAGAAATAAGTAGAGGCAGCAGGAATAATCAAAGTGTCTTTATAAACAATAGGTACATTAAAAATAAGCTGATTGCTACAGCAGTAGAGAGTGCAGTTAAGTCTTTTTATATGATTAATAAATATCCTTTCTTTGTACTGTTTTTAGATATGTATCCTGAATATATAGATGTTAATGTGCATCCAACAAAGGCAGAAGTAAAGTTCCAAAATGATAGGGAAGTGTTTAAGCTTGTATTTGATGCTGTCCACGAAGCTATGAGGGACAGTTTAAGAGGTAGCTTTGAATTTGAAATAGAGCAGTCCGTTATAAATTTAAATGAGACTATTCCAGAAAAGCTTGAAACAATACAGCTTCCTATGGATTTTAAACATAATGAAAAAGAAATTGAAGTATTTTATGAAAAACCAAAAGAAATTATTAAAGAACCTTTTAAAAATAAAGAAATAATTGTTACAAAAGCTTTACCGACTATTGAAAAAGTAGCAAAATTTCCAGAGCTTAAGGTTATTGGACAATTTCATAGCTCCTATATAATAGCTGAAGCATTTGATGAGCTATATTTAATAGACCAGCATGCTGCTCACGAAAAGATACTTTTTGAAAAATACACAAAAGAAATAAAAGAAAATGAAGTTTCAGCTCAGATTTTATTAACTCCAGAAGTAATAGAATTAACGTCTGAAGATTACATTTTTTATGTTGAAAATAAGGAAATATGTAAAAGTGCAGGCTTTTTTATTGAGGAGTTTGGAGAAAATACTATTAAATTGAGTGAAGTTCCCAATTTTCTTGGTAAGCCTCAACTTAAAGAGTTCTTTATGTCTATATTAGAAAACTTAAAAAGGTTAGGCTCTGGAGAAACATATGAGGTAAAATATAATAAAATAGCTTCTCTTTCTTGTAAGGCTGCAGTTAAAGCAAATGATGTGCTTTCTTTTGATGAAATGAGAGCATTAATAAATAATTTAAGATTTTTAGAGGATCCTTTTAATTGTCCACATGGAAGACCTACTATTATAAAAATGTCACTAATGGAGTTTGAAAAGAAATTTAAAAGGATTCAGTAAGGAAATAAATATGATAGATTTAATTATAATTGCAGGTCCTACAGGTGTAGGTAAAACAGATATTTCAATAGAACTTGCAAAAAAACTTAATGGAGAAATAATTTCAGCCGATTCTATGCAAATTTATAAGTACATGGATATTGGCTCAGCAAAAATTTTAAAAGAAGAAATGAAGGGTGTTACTCATCATTTAATCGATATTATCGAGCCAGATGCACCTTACAGCGTAGCAAGCTTTAAAAAGGATGCAGAAAATGCAATTAAAGATATAAATAGCAGAGGTAAGTATCCTATTTTAGTTGGTGGGACAGGTTTATATATAAATTCATTAATATATAACTATGAGTTTTCAAAAACATATAAGGATATAGATTATAGAAATGAATTAGAAAATATTGCAAAAGAAAAAGGAAAAGAATTTGTTCATGAAATGCTTAAAGAAATAGATATAGATTCTTATAATAGGCTATTCCCTAATGATTTGAAAAGAGTAATAAGAGCTCTTGAAGTCCATAAGCTAACAGGTAAAACTGTTGGACAATTAAATGAGTCTCAACATATTTACGATATACCATATAACATTAATTATTTTGTTTTAAATATGGATAGACATAAGCTTTATGATAGAATAAATAAAAGAGTTGATGTTATGGTTGAAAAAGGTCTTATTAATGAGGTGGAAAAATTAAAGGAATTAGGGTATAATTCAAATATGCAGTCTATGAAGGGTATTGGTTATAAAGAAATACTTTCTTATCTAGATGGAAAACTTTCTTTTGAGGAAGCTATTGATAAAGTTAAACAAGGTAGCAGAAATTATGCTAAAAGACAGCTTACTTGGTTTAGAAAGGATTCTAGAGTAGAGTGGATACATAAACAGCAGTTTAAAGATGAGGCTGAAATAGCATCATTTATGTATTCTAAGGTTAATAAATGATTTATATAAATCTTTATACAAAATTAAAAAATGCGGAGGGTAAAATAATGAATAATACTAAGTCTACTAACAATTTGCAAGATATATTTTTAAACAGTGCAAGGAAAAATAAAATATCGGTAATAATTCACCTAACAAATGGTTTCCAATTGAAAGGTAATGTAAAAGGCTTTGATAGCTTTACAGTAATTTTGGATAGTGATGGAAAGCAGATGATGATATACAAACATGCTATTTCAACTATTACACCTTTTAAACCGATTTTGTTTAATCAAAGTTTTGATGGAGAAAACCTAGAATAGGCAAAAGCCTATTCTTTTTTTGTACAAAATATATATTGCTTTGACGTATGGAGGAAAAATACATGTTAAAAGAAACAAAGGAATTTTTAAAAAATAAATATAAGATTTCAGAAGAGGTTATAAGCCTTTCGAATAAAACGTTAGAAGATATAAATGAGCAGTTTGTAAAATTTGATGAAATAAGAGAATACAATCAGCTTAAGGTGTTAAACGCCATGCAAGAAGAAAAAATAAGTGAAGCCCACTTCACCAATAGTTCAGGCTATGGCTATGGTGATATTGGAAGAGACAGTTTAGATAAGGTTTATGCACGAGTTTTTAATGCAGAAAGCGCATTAGTTAGACCACATTTTGTAAATGGTACCCATGCAATAGGTGCAGCTCTTTTTGGAAATTTAAGACCTAACGATACGATGCTTTCCATATGCGGAACTCCATACGATACACTTCATAATATAATTGGTATAAGTAGTGATAAAAATATTGGTTCTTTAATGGAGTATGGAGTTAAATATAAGATGCTGGATTTAACTTCAAATGGAAAAATTAATACAGAGGAAGTTATTAGCCAATTAAAAAATGATGACACTATAAAATTAATTCATATTCAAAGATCAACAGGCTATGGTTTTAGAAATTCTTTAACAATAGATGAAATTGAAGAAATAATAAAAGAAATTAGAAAAGTTAAAGAAGAAGTCATTGTTTTTGTAGATAACTGCTATGGTGAATTTATCGATACGAAAGAACCTACAGATGTAGGTGCTGATTTAGTAGCTGGCTCATTAATTAAAAATATTGGAGGGGGAATCGCACCTACTGGAGGATACATAGCTGGAAAAGAAGCATATGTTACCCAGGCAGCCTATAGGTTAACTATACCTGGAATAGGAGGAGAGTGTGGCTCTACCTTTGGGGTTATGAGATCTTTATTTCAAGGTTTATTCATGGCTCCTCATGTGGCAATTGAAGCGTTAAAGGGAGCAGTATTTTGTGCAAGGATTATGGAATTAAAAGGCTTTCAAGTATTGCCAAAATATAATGATAAAAGAAGCGATATTATACAAGCAGTTAAATTTGGAGACAAAGAAAAGGTGATTAAATTTTGTAAGGGAATACAAAAAGGTTCTCCTGTTGATGCTTTTGTACAATGTGAACCATGGGATATGCCTGGTTATGAGGATCAAGTTATAATGGCAGCAGGAGCTTTTGTTCAGGGAGCTTCAATAGAATTATCTGCAGATGCACCTATTAGAGAGCCTTATATTGCATATTTACAAGGAGGATTAACCTTTGAGCATGCTAAGATAGGAATACTTATTGCTCTTTCAAATTTAGGGTGATGAATTAAAAAAATTGCGATGCATTTTTTAAAGTTTACAGTTGGTATATCCCATTTAAAACGTTAAAAAGCTGCATCGCAATTTTTTTAGTATTTTCTATATATTCCTACAAGTTTTCCGATTATTTGACAGTCAGCCACTATAATTGGTTCCATAGAACTATTTTCTGGCTGAAGTCTAATATGTCCGTCTTCTTTGAAAAATCTTTTAATAGTTGCTTCATTTTCAATTAATGCAACTACTATTTCGCCGTTTGAGGCAGAAGAAGTTTTTTCGATTATAGCTAAATCTCCATCATAAATTCCTGCTTCTATCATACTTTCCCCTGAAATTTTTAAAATAAAAAGTTCATTTTTATTTTTAACAAATTCAAGAGGCATAGTAAAAGTATCTTCTATGTTTTCTACAGCAAGTATTGGCTGACCAGCATTTACTTTGCCTACTATTGGGATGTTTACCAATTCTTTTCTGTATTCATAATCTAATAAAAGCTCAATTGCCCTTGGTTTTGATGGATCCCTTTTAATTAATCCTTTTTTTTCTAATCTTGAAAGATGACCATGAACCGTAGAAGTAGAACTTAAGCCAACCTTAGCACAAATTTCTCTAACAGAAGGAGGGTAGCCCTTTGTTGATACTTCTGATTTTAAAAATTCATATATTTCCGATTGCATGTCTCTTTTTATATTTTGAGTCATTTATGACACCTCTCTGACATTTATATGTATTATATTAATAAATTATAGCATATATAAAAATGATATGCAAACTTACGTTCTTGAATACAAAATATATGAAAAGTTAACTTATTATATATGTATATTGTCATTAGTTTATGATAGGATAAATAGAGATAATTTTGAGACTAATGGGGGGATATTTTATGATAAACCTTGAAAATGAAAATAAAGTGAATAGATTAAAGTTACAAAATTTAATTAATGTTTTAAAACCAGAAAAAAGAGTTTTTATTCAAGCCCATAACTTTCCAGATCACGATGCAATTGCATCAGCTTATGGTTTGCAATACTTATTAAATGAATTTGGAATAAAATCAGAGATTATTTATAAGGGAAATATTCAAAGAGAATCATTAAAAAAAATGATAGAAAAATTAAAAATAGAGGCAAATAGCTATGAAAAATTCAATATAACTAATAAAGATAAGATTATCATAATTGATGCTTGCAAAGGAAATAGTAATTTATTTGATTTAAAAGGATACCAATTTGCAGTTATAGATCATCATAATGTGGAGACAGATGAACAAATGTTTTATCAAGACATTAGGCCATCTTATGGTGCATGTTCAACTATAATTTATTCTTATTTTAAAAGTTTAAATATTGAAATTAATGAAGCTTTGGCAACAGCACTCCTTATTGGGATAGATATAGATACAGCATTGTTAACGAGAGGAGTTTCAGAATATGATATAGAAGCGTTTTCTAATATATATCATTTATCGGATATAACATTTGTAAATTTTGTTGTAAGAAATCATATTTCAAAACAAGATTTAATCTATTATAAGTATTTATTAGAAAATGTAACAATAGACGGTAACTTTGGTTTTTGCTATTTTGAAAATGGATGTAGTCAAAATTTGCTTGGCATTTTAGCTGATTATCTTTTATCTGTTCAAGAAATAAACTTTGTAGTACTATGTTCAAAGAATGGCGAAGTTGTCAATTTATCCATTAGAAATGAACTTAAACAGCTTGATGCTTCTAAAATTATTCAAGAAGTACTAGAAGGAATTGGCTTAGGAGGAGGACATACTATGCTTGCAGGTGGGGTAATATCTAAAGCTTCAGATTTTAAATTAGATTATATTTATAATCAATTTAAAAATAGATTAAAGCATATTAAAAATTAATATTACTAAGAATAACAACAATGGGGTTATCACAAAATAGATTACGAACTAAATTAAAAATCCTTGCTGTTTTCTATCAAAGAAATTTTACAAAGGAATTGGTTCGTAATCTATTATTAAAGGTGCGATAGCCGTACATTAAATTAATTTAAAATAGTGACTTGTACATTTTTTCTTCCAAAGCTGTTACAATCAGCATCTGTATTAAAAAATAAGTCGATTCTATTTCCGATAATATCAGTACCTGTGTCTGCCGCTATGGCATAGCCATAGCCAGCTATATATAATTTTGTGCCAAGTGGTATTGTCCCAGGAAAAACAGCAACGGTACTATAGCCACTAGGATTTCTACTAGTTTGAATACCATAGGAGGTTGCTCCTCCTTTATCATATGCTGTTGCATCCATAGTAATTGTAGTTCCTTTTACTGGTGGAGAAATAACAACACTTGCATTAGCTTGTGCGGCAGCTTTTGCAGCAGCAGCAGCTGCCGCCGCTGCATCCATAGAGGCTTTTTGTGCTAAAAGAGAATTTTCTTTTTGCGTAGCCGAAACTAATAGCTTGTTTTGAGATGTTATTTCGGCATTTAAGTCTTTTAAGCTTTGCTCAATAGCTTTTTGGTCATTAGCAATAGCATTATTTTCAGCTTGTAAATTAGTTTTTTCTAAAGCTATAGAGTTTCTTTGAGATTTAATGTTATCTATTATTTGATTGTCATAATTTGCGATTTTTGCAAGCATGTCCATTCTAGCAAAAAAGTCACTAATACTTCCGGATGAAAGAATTACTTGCAGAGCACTATTGCTTCCGCTCATGTACAAAGATCTCATTCTTTTATCAAGAAAATTTTGTTTTGAAGATAATTCGATTTCTTTATTTTTTAAATCTTGATCAAGTTGGTTTGACTTTTTTGTTATTTCATTTATTTTTTCCTTTTTTAAATCGATTTCTTCTAATGTGTTTTTTATTTTAGTATTTAAAGCTTGTATATTCGATTGTATTGCATTTTTATCATTTTGTGCTTGTTGAATCTGATTGGTAAGGTCAGAAGCTTGGTCTGCTTTACAATAAATATTGAATGAAAAAGTTAAAAGAAGTACAGAAATCGTTAGTAAAGTTCTTTTAAAATAAGTAAATTTATTAATATTTATTGAGGATCACCTCTGCTTTCTACTTAAATATAAGGATATTCGTATATATATTATATCATATTTTAGATTTTAGCAAATTTAATGCTATTTTTTAGATAATGAGCCAGTATTTTTCTTGCGTCTTCACATCAAGAGAGTAGTTTACATAATATAAATTATGTAAAGACTATTTTATGTAAACAGCCTATAATATTGACATTTATACCTAAATACGATATATTATCAATAAGTCTCTATAAGGTAATAGCATGAGTACCTTACTATATAAAGAGAATTTAAAATTTAGTAAAGAAGGAGATGAATAAATTGATAAAGGTTGAAGGATTAAGTAAAGATTTTAAAAAAATCAAAGCAGTTGACAGTATAAGCTTTGAAGTTAGGGAAGGAGAAATAGTTGGCCTTTTAGGGGAAAATGGTGCAGGTAAAACTACAACTTTAAGAATGATATCGACTATGCTTAAAGCAACCTCTGGTACAGCATTAATAAATGGTTTCGACATTAATAAAGAAAGTAGTAAGGTAAGAGGAGAAATAGGTATACTGTTTGGTGGTGAAGTTGGTCTTTATGATAGGCTAACAGCAAAGGAAAATATTAAATATTTTGCGGAACTTAATGGTATGAGTAATGAAGAAGCTGAAAAAAGTATAAAGTACCTTACAGGAAAATTAAAGATGGAAGAATACATAAATAGAAGGGTCGGAAAATTTTCTAGGGGTATGAAACAGAAGGTTGCTATAGCAAGATCCATTGTTCACGAACCTTCAGTAATTCTTTTGGACGAGCCTACAGCGGGACTGGATGTATCTGCTTCAAAGCTTATCCATGATTTTATAAAAGATTGTAAGAGGGATAATAAAGCTATTGTTTTTTCTAGTCACTCAATGTCAGAAGTTGAAAAACTTTGTGATAGGATAGTCATAATTCACAAAGGAAAAATAATTGAACAAGGAACGATTGAAGAGTTAAAAGCAAAATATTCAAAAGATAGTATGGAAGACATATTTATGGGTTTGGTAGGTGATAGCAATGTATAGTACTATTTTTACAGTTTTTAAAAAAGAAATGATAGATTTATATCGAGATAAAAAGACTATAATATTTGGGCTTCTCATTCCCCTTTTAATGTTTCCGTTAATTTTTGGAATAATGGGTCATGCAATTAAAAGCTCACAAGAAAGCGTGCAAAATAATTTAAAGATTGAATTAACAGATCCGTCTAATAGTTCTCTTGGTAATTTTATTAAAAACCAAAAAAACATAAACCTTGTCAAAAGTTCAAATCCAACTCAAGATGTTAAAGATGGAAAAATATATTTAGCAATAGAAATTCCAAATAATTTTGATGAAGAAATTAAAAGTGAAACTCAAACTAACATAAAAGTTATTTATGATAATTCTAGTGAAAACTCCAGTACAGCCTTAGCTATAATAAACTCAACTTTAGATGCTTATTCAAAAGTTGTTGTAAACCAAAGACTTCAAGAAAGAAAAATAAACACCGATATTTTAACACCAGTAAATATGGTACAAACTTCAGTAGAAAAAGATAATAGTGGTACCGCTAAACTTATTTTAGCTATGATACTTCCTTTAATGCTTGTAATTTATAGTGTTACAGGACCTATGTCTTCTGCAATTGACTTAGGCGTAGGAGAAAAAGAAAGGGGCACCTTGGAGCCATTATTAACAACAAAGGCAGGAAGACTATCAATGCTTTGGGGTAAATTTTTAGCTATTACCGTAATTGGTGTGCAAACCTCAATTGCATCTATTTTAGGACTTTACATATCGATGAAGCAAAACTCCAGCATTTTTGCTGGGGCAGGCTCTAGCATATCCTCTGCAGGAATAAGCATTCCGTCATTAATTATAATAGCAATTTTTATTACTTTAATGACTATGGTATTTGGAGCACTAGAACTTTCTTTAAGTATTTATGCTAAATCCTTTAAAGAAGCCTCTACCTATACTTCTCCTTTAATGATAGTAGCAATGGTTCCTACCTATGCAACATATATGCTAGATGCTAAAAACATTTCATTTTTTTATTTTAGTATACCAATAGCAAATGTTTGCTGTATTTTAAAGGAACTTATATCAGGTATTTATAATGTTCCACATCTTTTGATAACCTTTGCTTGGATATTAGTGTACGTTATGTGCAGCATACTATTTGCTAGGTATATGTTTAGCAGAGAAGATGTAATTTTTAGAACTTGATTTTAATAAAATGTGCCTTATAATAATCCCAGGATTTATTGTAAGGCACATTTTTAGCTTCAAAGGTATGCTGACATACCAAAGGAAGGCTGTTAGAAAAATTAGTGATTATCATGGAGTGAAAAATTACATTTTTAATGTCTTGAAAAAAAATCAAATCGCCTATAGATAAATCTGATGTTTCAAAAACTTCATATCCAATTGAAGATATCTTTATATGCCAATATAAAGAATTTGCAACAGCCCAAGAAACTGACCATGTATCATAGCTTCTCCCTCGGCTATTTCTTGTATACCACCATGGACTATTTCCATTATAAATCATAGGGATGTTACCACTATAAAGACATTGAGAAATAAAATTGCTGCAATCACCACTACTATTACCGATTAACGGGAAATACCTATAATAAGGGTTAGGTTTTAGTGCATAAGTTAAAGCATAATTTACGGCATTCTGCCTATTGTATTTATACATAACACACTCCTAAAATTATTGTTATATAAAATAATAATTGAATGTATAATATTATAAAGTAATAATATAAGAGGCTTAATTTTGTATAAAAAATTGATGAGGTGTGCAATTCTTTTAATTATAATAGTGTTATTAACTGTTTTTATTAAAAATTATTTTCAACCTTTTTTTACTATATTGTTTTTATTTATATTTACTACACCTATTTATAACTTTATGAATAAACTTAATATTTTTAACAATAAAATTAATGCGGTTTTAAGTGTTGTTTTTGTAAATGTTATATTAATAGTTGCAATTGCATTATTTGGCAATGTAGCAGCAGTTAAAATAAAGGAATTATATTTATCCTTTATAGAAAGCTTTTATTTAAAACCAGCAAACAACAATATTATTAATAATCTTAACTTAAATAACTTTCAAAATAATTTTAAAGAACTTTTAAACGGCGATTTTCTTAGAAAAAGTGCACTCTATACTACAGATACACTAGTGGCATATTTTGTTGGAAACATAAGTTGTTACTTTATTTTGGTGGACAAATGTGTTATATTTGAAAATATTAAAGGTGTAATTTCGGAAAAAAGTGTACAAATTATACAATCAAAGTACATCGAGATTAAGAAAATGTTATTTATCGAAATTACTTTGATGCTAATAACTACATTTTTTACCATTGTTGGTTTCGTAATATTGCAAATCAAGAATGCAGTTTTTCTCGGATTATTATGTGGCATTTTAGATATATTACCTTATGTTGGAACGGTACTCGTTTTTTTGCCCTTAATTATTTTATATGTGCTTAGCAACAATTATATTGTAGCTTTTGGAATGGTTATATTATATATTTTGCTACAATTTAACAGACAAATAATGGAAGCGAAATTTATGAGCAAACGGCTTAAAGTTCATCCTTTAATAATGTTAATGTCAATTTACATAGGGGGTAAAGTATTTGGGCTTATAGGATTATTAGTTGGCCCAATATACATTTTAATCGCAAAAGAAGTTTTATTATCTTAGTTAGGAGAAATATTATGAAAAAAATTTCTATTTTAGGTGCAACAGGCTCAATTGGGACTCAAACATTGGATGTAATTAAAAACGATAAGGAAAATTTTGAGCTTTCGGCTATTTCAGCTAATAGCAACTATAAAAAAGTTATAAATATAATAGACGAATTTAATCCAAAGTTAGTTTCAATGGTAGATTTAAAAGCATACGATATGGTTAAAAATTATTGCAAGGAAAACAATAAAAGTACAGTTGTATTAAATGGAGTAGAAAGTCTTGTTGATGTTGCAACCTTTGACGATGCTGATATTGTGGTGACCTCTGTAGTTGGAATGGTAGGTCTTGTTCCAACCCTTAAAGCAATTGAGAAGGGAAAGGATATAGCTTTAGCAAATAAGGAAACACTAGTAGTTGGTGGAGATATAGTGACGAAAGCAGCTGAATTAACCAAGGTTAAACTGCTTCCTGTAGATTCTGAGCATGGTGCAATATTTCAGTGCATGCAAGGAAACCATTTAAAAGATATAAGTAAAATAATTTTGACTGCTTCAGGAGGGCCTTTTAGAAATAAAAAAAGAGAAGATTTAATAGATATTAAACCAAATGATGCACTTAAGCATCCCAAATGGCAAATGGGAAGGAAAATTTCAATAGACTCTGCCACGTTAATGAATAAAGGGCTTGAAGTAATAGAAGCACACTTCCTTTTCAATATGAATTATGATAATATTCAAGTAGTTGTACATCCTGAGAGCGTAATTCATTCTATGATTGAATACAATGATGGAAGCATTATTGCACAACTAGCAAGTACAGATATGAGATTACCTATACAGTATGCTATAAATTATCCTGAAAGAAAGAAGGCAGTAATAGATAAACTTGATTTTTATGCTTTAAAAAGTTTATCGTTTGAAAAGCCTGACATGGAAACTTTTAAATGTTTAAAATTATGTTATGAAGCGGGGAAAAAAGGCGGCAATATGACAGCTATTTTAAATGGTGCAAATGAGGTAGCAGTTGATTTGTTTCTTAACAATAAAATATCTTTTTTACAAATTGAAGAAATTATTGAGAGATGTTTAAATAAATTTGAGTATAAAAGTACAGTAGATTTGGATACAATTCTAGATACAGATAAAAAAGTTAGAAAATACGTTTTTGATTTATATAAATAATTTTTTTAGGAGTGATGTTTTTGTATATTGTAGCTGCAATAGTAGCCTTTGGTGTTTTGATTTTAATACATGAACTTGGACATTTTACTTTAGCAAAATTAAATGATGTAATGGTTGAGGAGTTTTCAATAGGGATGGGTCCCAAATTATTTGGTATAAAAAAAGGTGAAACCTTATATGCCATTAGGTTATTTCCAATAGGTGGATACGTAAAGATGCTTGGAGATGAAGAAGCAAGCAATGACCCTAGAGCCTTTAACAACAAGTCATCTCTTAGAAGGTTAAGTATCGTTGCAGCGGGTCCGATAATGAATTTAATTTTGGCAGTTTTATTATATTGTATAGTTGGAAGTGCAAGTGGAGTTATATTGCCGCAAGTAAACCAAGTTTTAAAAAACAGTCCTGCTGAAAAAGTTGGTATTCAAAAAGGTGATGAACTTTTGAAGGTAAACGGCTCTTCTGTACTTACTTGGGACGATTTTGCCATTTATGTTGCTCTTGCAAAAAATAAACCAGTCCAAATTTCTGTTAAGCATAATGGAAATATTGAAAATTTTACGGTAAAGCCTATGTATGATAATGCAGAAAAAAGATATTTAATCGGTATTTCACCAAGTTTTATTGCTCATCCTAATATCATTCAGTCTGTTTCTAATGGCTTTAAGCAAACAATAACAATGATAAATGAAGTTTATTTAAGCTTTAAAATGCTTTTTTCAGGAGAAGCCTCTGCTAACGATATAGGTGGACCTGTTACTATTATTAAGATGACTGGTTCTGCTGCTGAGGCAGGTTTAATACCATTATTGTCCTTTACTGCTTTTTTAAGTACGCAGCTTGGTATACTTAATCTTATACCTTTTCCAGCATTAGATGGAGGTTTTGTATTTTTATATTTATTTCAAATAATTTCAGGTAAGAAGGTAGACGACAATAAGGTTGGATTAGTAAATACGATTGGATTTACTATCCTCATGGCGTTAATGGTAGTTGTAGTTTTAAAGGATATTTTCTACCCAGTTAATTTTTAGGAGCTGTTATAATATGGAAAGAATAAAAAGTAAAAAAATAAAAGTTGGAAATGTTTTTATTGGTGGAGATAGCAAAATTACTGTTCAGTCTATGACGAATACAGATACTCGAGATGTAAAAGCAACTGTGGAGCAAATTTTAAGATTAGAAAAAAGTGGTTGTGATATAGTTAGGTGTGCTGTACTAGATGAAGCTGCTAGTGAAGCTATTAAGGACATAGTTAAACAAATTCATATTCCTTTAGTTGCGGATATACATTTCGATTATAGGTTAGCATTAGCCTCTATAAAAAATGGAATTAATGCTTTAAGAATAAATCCCGGAAATATTGGGAGCGATGAAAAAGTTAAACTTGTAGCTGAGGCTGCAAAGGAAAGAAATATACCTATTAGAATCGGTGTGAATTCAGGTTCTTTGGAAAAAGAAATTTTACAAAAGTATGGAAAAGTTTGCCCTGATGCGTTAGTAGAGAGTGCATTAAAGCATGTAGAAATACTTGAGAAAAATAATTTTTCAGATATTGTAATTTCAATAAAATCTTCTGATGTAATGATGATGATAGATAGTTACAGGCTTATTTCTAAAAAAACTTCCTATCCTCTTCATTTAGGAGTAACAGAGGCAGGAACAATTTGGAGAGGAACTATAAAATCAAGTATCGGAATTGGAACACTTTTATCTGAAGGTATTGGAGATACTATAAGGGTGTCCTTAACAGGCGATCCAGTAGAAGAAATAAAAGTAGGAAGAGAAATTTTGAAATCAATTGGATATTTACATGAAGGTGTTCAGTTTATTTCTTGTCCAACCTGTGGAAGAACCCAAATTAATTTGATAAAAATAGCGGAAGAAGTAGAAAGAAAATTAGAAGAAACTAATAAAAACATTAAGGTGGCTGTAATGGGCTGTGTTGTTAATGGGCCAGGTGAGGCAAGAGAAGCAGATATAGGTATTGCTGGAGGTAAAGGTGAAGGACTTATATTTAAAAAAGGAAAAATTTTAAGAAAAGTAAAGGAAGAGGAACTTGTCTCTGAACTATTTAAAGAGATTGAAAAACTTTAGATTTTATTGTAATTTACTAAAGTTAATTTTTTCTTGAACTTATTTTGTTAATGTGGTAATATAAATTAAGAAATCATTTACTGATAAATTTTGCAAAAGAGTGGGCTAAAACCCGCTCTTTCTGTTTGTAAACGCAACGTTAGTTGCGTTTTTCATTAGATACTTTTTTTTAAGCAAAGCAAAATAATATATTATGAAAAAATGTAAAAGCTACAAAGTAAGGAGGTAAGAATTTATGGAAAATGAACCTTTAATAAAGACATTAATCGAACTTATTAAACCACTGGTAACAGATTTGAACTATGAATTTTATCATTTAGAATTTGTAGAGGAAGATAATGAAAATTATTTAAGAGTATATATAGACAATAAAGATGGAATAGGACTTAAAGATTGCGAAATTGTAAGTAGAAAAATTAGTAGTATGTTAGATGAGGAAGATCCAATCGAGGTAGGCTATTATTTAGAAGTTTCTTCACCTGGAGTATTTAGAACTTTATTTACAGATGAGCATTTGTCAAAATATATTTCAAGTAACATTGCGATTAAGCTTAAACAATTATTTTTAGGCCATAGAAAATTGCTTGGAACATTAGTTGATTTTGATAAAGAAAATATTTTTATAAAATCAGGTGAAGAGGAAATAACGATTCCAAGAAAAATTATAGATGCTATTACCTTAGAAGGGGATTTATAATTAAGCCATAAATAAGTAACTCAAAATAATGGATTGTATTTTGGGGTCATGATAAAACGGGAGGTTAAAAAATAAAATGAACGAGGAATTTATTGGCGCATTAAGGGAGATTGTTAAAGAGAAAGGGATTAGTGAAGACATGTTATTCACTACTATTGAGGATGCATTAGTAGCTGCTTATAA
The DNA here is from genome assembly GCA_021781655.1 of Bacillota bacterium. Taxonomy (GTDB): domain Bacteria; phylum Bacillota; class Clostridia; order Clostridiales; family Clostridiaceae; genus JAJXWJ01. The sequence goes on from JAJXWJ010000001.1 coordinate 68,623, forward strand.
AAAAAATTATGCTAAAATAGCAGAAAATGCTCACAATGTAAAAGTAACAATGAACAGAGAATCTGGAGACATCAATGTATATTCTCAAAAATTAGTTGTAGAAACTGTAAATGATGACATTAACGAAATAAATGAAAGCGATGCTAAAGAAATAAATCCAAGATTTAGAACTGGTGATTTAGTAGATGTTGAGGTTACTCCAAGAACGTTTGGAAGAGTTGCAGCACAATCGGCAAAGCAAGTAGTAGTTCAAAGAATAAAGGAAGCAGAAAGAAGTATAATTTATAATGAATTTTCTGAAAAGGAATTTGACATAATTACCGGAACAGTAATTAGAAAAGATAAAGGTAATGTTTTAATCGATCTTGGTAAAACAGAAGCTGTGCTAGGACAAAATGAACAGATTCCTGGTGAAGATTATATTTATAATACAAAAATAAAGCTTTACATTGTTGAAGTTAAAAATACGACTAAAGGTGCTCAAGTTGTTATTTCTAGAACTCACCCTGGACTTGTTAAGAGGTTATTTGAGCTTGAGGTTCCAGAAATATATGAAGGCGTTGTGGAAATAAAATCTATTTCAAGGGAAGCAGGCTCAAGAACAAAAATTGCAGTTTTTTCACATGATGAAAATGTGGATCCTATGGGTTCTTGTGTTGGACCTAAAGGTGTAAGAGTTCAAAATATAGTAGATGAACTAAAAAATGAAAAAATAGATATTATAAAATGGAGTAAACTACCAGAAGAATATATTGCAAATGCATTAAGCCCTGCTAAAGTAATAGATGTAGAAATTAACGAAGAAGGTAAAAATGCAAAAGTAATTGTTGAAGATGGTCAATTATCGCTTGCTATAGGAAAAGAAGGTCAAAACGTTAGACTTGCTGCAAAGCTAACTGGTTGGAAAATAGATATTAAAAGCAAGTCTCAAGCAGAAGCTGTTGAAAAGTAGGTGACAACATGGTAGTGAAAAAAATACCGCAAAGAATGTGCACAGGATGCAATATAATGAAGCCAAAGAAAGAGCTTATTAGAATTGTAAGAAATAAAGAAGGGGAAGTTTCTGTAGATTTTACAGGAAAAAAACCTGGCAGAGGAGCTTATATTTGTAAAGATATAGATTGCCTAAAGAAAGCTTTTAAAACTAAAAGATTATCAAAGAATCTGGAAGTTGCTATAAGTGAAGATATTTACAATAAGCTAAAGGAAGAGATTGAAAATGAACAATAAATTTCTTCAGTTTTTAGGACTTACAAAAAGAGCAGGAAAACTTCGGGAGGGTTACAATACCTCAGAAGATATTATTAAGCATAGAAAAGCAAAGCTTATTGTTATATCAGAAGATGCATCAGAAAACACAAAGAATAAATTTAAGGCTTATTGCAATAAATATAATATAGCCATAATTGTTGCATATGGTAAAGAAGAACTTGGTCAAATATTAGGAAGATCGGAAGTTAATGTAGTTTGTATAACCGATGAAAAGATGAGCAGCAAACTCATTGAGTTATGGAACGAAAAAATTTAATCGGGGGTGACTAATTTGTCGAAAATAAGAGTGTATGAATTGGCAAAGGAACTAGATGTCTCAAGTAAAGATTTAATAAATTTACTGGTTGAGGAATTTAATGTAGAAGTAAAAAATCATATGAGCGTCATAGATGATGAAGATGCTGAGTTAATAAAAGAAATTTTTTCTGAAAATCCAAAGGAAATAAGTAGTGAAGATAAAGAGTCAAAGAAAGATGATTTAGTAGAAGAATATGAAGAGATTATTAACGACAGTATTAAAGAAAAAAAAGTGAGAAGAAACAAATTTAAAACTGGCGGTTTTGAAAGTAAAGCTGAGGCTTCAAATTTTGAAGGTGGCATAATTGAAATAGGAAAGACTATTACTGTAAAAGAACTTTCTGAAAAGTTAAAAAAACAATCAGCAGAAGTTATTAAGCAGTTAATGTTTATGGGTGTGTTAGCAGCCATAAATCAAGAAATAGATTTTGAAACTGCTAAAAAAGTATGTGAGAAATTTGAATTTGAGGTTGTTGAAGAAATAACAGAAAATGATCAAGGTGAAGTATTAGAATTAGAATTAGACGATGAAAACAGTGCAAATATGAAAAAGAGATCGCCTGTAGTTACGGTTATGGGACACGTAGACCATGGTAAAACATCTCTGCTAGATGCTATAAAGAAATCTAGTGTCATAGAAACAGAAGCAGGTGGAATTACTCAACATATAGGTGCTTATGTTACAAATGTAAATGGCGAACATATAACATTTTTAGATACACCTGGACATGAAGCCTTTACAGCTATGAGAGCTAGAGGAGCTCAAATTACAGATATAGTTGTTCTAGTTGTTGCAGCAGATGATGGAATAATGCCGCAAACAAAAGAAGCTATTAGCCATTGTAAAGCAGCAAATGTTCCAATTATAGTTGCAATTAATAAAATGGATAAACCAGATGCAAATCCAGATAAAGTGAAGCAAGAATTGACTGAACAAGGTTTAGTTGCAGAAGACTGGGGTGGCGATACAGTAGTAGTTCCTGTGTCAGCACGTACAAAAATGGGCTTGGATAATCTTCTTGAGATGATAATATTATCAGCAGAAATTCTGGAACTTAAAGCTGATCCAACAAGAAAGGCTAAGGGAACTGTAATTGAATCTAAGTTAGATAAGGGCAGAGGTGCTGTAGCATCTTTATTAGTTCAAACTGGAACCCTTCATGTAGGAGATTCTATTTTAGTTGGTGCAACTTATGGAAGAATCAGAGCTATGTTTGATGATAAGGGAAAGAAAATAAAAAAAGCTGGTCCATCAACGCCAGTGGAAGTTTTAGGACTTTCAGAAGTTCCAGCTGCAGGTGATAAATTTTATGTAGTTAAAGATGAAAAGACTGCAAGGGATATGGCAGATGTAAGAAAAGAGAAAAACAGGACAGATAATCTTAAGTCAACTCATAAGGTTTCTCTTGAAGAGCTATATAGCCAAATTCAAGAAGGAAAAGTTAAGGAACTTAATATTATAATAAAAGCTGACGTTCAAGGTTCTATTGAGGCTATAAGACAATCTTTAGAAAAACTTTCAACAGATTCTGTGAAGGTTAGAGTTATTCATGGTGCTGTTGGAGCAATTTCTGAGGCAGATGTAACTCTTGCTAGTGCATCTAATGCTATAGTAATAGGCTTTAATGTAAGACCAGACAATAATGCTAGCATAGCAGCTGATAAAGAAGAAGTTGAAATTAAAACTTATAGAATAATTTATAACGCAATTGACGACGTCAAAGCTGCAATGATAGGAATGCTTGAGCCAGAATTTAAAGAAGTGATTTTAGGTAAGGTTGAAGTTAGACAGGTATATAAAATTTCAAGTATTGGAACTGTTGCAGGTTCATACGTACTAGATGGAAAAATTACAAGAAACAGCAACATTAGATTGATTAGAGACGGCATTGTTATCCTTGAAGGGGAAATAGGTTCATTAAAAAGATTTAAAGATGACGTAAAAGAAGTGGCAGCAGGCTATGAATGTGGTATTACGCTTGAAAAGTTTAATGATTTAAAAGAAGGAGATATTCTTGAGGTTTTCACTATGCAGGAAATAAAACCTAAAGAACTATAATTGAGTTAAGGAGAGGGTTTTATGGCAAAGTACAGAGGCGGCAGAATAAATGAAGAAGTAAAAAAATCTGTAAGCAATATAATTCAAAATGAAATAAAAGACCCACGAATAAATACGCTTATAAGCGTTACAAAGGTAGACGTTACAAATGACTTGAAGTATGCAAAGGTATTTGTAAGTATACTTGGGAAAGAAGAAGAAAAGAAACTTACAATGGAAGTATTAAAAAAGAGTGCTGGCTTCATTCGTAGAGAGTTAGCTCATGAGGTTAAGCTTCGAGTTACTCCAGAAGTAAGCATTCATCTTGATAATTCTATTGAAGAAGGAATGCATATCGATGCTTTAATTGAAAAAATCAAGGAGAATAACAAAGATGACAATGAATAAAATAGTTGAAGTGATTAAGAAAAGTAGCAGTATTGCTGTTACTTTTCATCAATCGCCAGATGGTGATTCATTAGGAAGTGCAACTGCTTTGATTTTTGCTCTTAGAAAGTTAAATAAAGATGCATATATAATTTCAAAAGAAGCTTTTCCTGAAGTGTTTTCTTATCTTCCCAATATTTCAGAAGTTGATGGCAATTGCACTAATATAAAAGAAAATACCGATCTCTTAATAACCTTAGATTGTGGAGATATAAAAAGGTTGAATGCAAACCTAAATTTTGAAGGAAAAAAATATATAGTTGTAAATATTGATCATCATATTTCAAATGAGAAATTTGGGGATATAAATTATATTGATACAAAAGCTGCTGCAGTTGGCGAAATAATTTATGATTTGATTCAATCTTTGGGAGTTGAGATAGATAAATATATTTCAACTGGTATATATACTTCTTTATTAACAGATACAGGCTCTTTTAGACATTCTAACACTACAGCAAAAACTCATGAGGTGGCAGCAAGCTTAAACAAAACGGGTTTTGATTTCAGCTCAATTCACAGAAATATTTTTGATAACAAAAAATTTAATATAATTAAATTACAAGGGCTTGTTATTAATAATATGTATTTAACTGCAAATAAAAAAATTTGTGTTATGAAGATAACTGAAGAAATGTTGAAGAGTACACAATTGGTAGAAGTAGATAGTGCAGAGTTTGTATCTTTAGGTTTAAAAATTGATACTGTAGAAGTAGCTGTTCTTTTAAAGGAAAGAGAAGATACAGTAAAGGTTAGTTTAAGATCTAAAGATTATGTGAATGTAAATAAAATCGCTACAGCCTTTGGAGGCGGTGGACACATTAAAGCTTCTGGAATTACAATGAACAATACTTTGGAAGAAGCTGAACAAATTTTAATTAATGAAATTGAAAAAGAGTTGATATAGTTGGATGGAGTTATAAACATATACAAACCAGCGGGAATTACTTCCTTTGATGTAGTTAGAAAAGTCAAAAAAGTATGTGGAATAAAAAAGGTTGGACATACAGGAACGCTGGATCCATTAGCTACAGGTGTACTTCCTGTTTGTGTAGGGAAGGCTACTAAAATAGTTGATTATATAATGAATGACTTTAAAATTTACAATGCAGTTTTGAAGCTTGGAGAAGTTACCGATACTTACGATAAGGAAGGAAAAATTTTATCTTCCTCTCCTGTCAAGGTATCGGAAGAAGAAATAAAAAAAGCTGTTTTCAGCTTTGAAGGTGAAATAAATCAGGTTCCGCCTATGTATTCAGCACTTAAGGTTAATGGAAAAAAATTATATGAACTAGCAAGGCAAGGAATTGAAATAGAAAGAAAGGAAAGACAAATAACAATATATAAAATAGATATTGTTAGTATTGAATCTCCTTTTGTATCCATAAAGGTAAAATGCTCAAAGGGTACATATATTCGCTCCTTATGCTACGATATAGGCAACTATTTAAGTTGCGGTGCATATATGTGGAGTTTAGAAAGAGAATCTACTGGAAGCTTTAAAAAAGAAAATTCAATTATGTTAGATGAGCTTTCTAGTGAAAACATTGATAAGTTTATTTTACCTTTAGATAAGGCATTAGATATGTATGAAAAAATTACAGTTCTAAACAGCATGGAAAAATTGCTTATAAATGGTGCAGAAATTGGCGACCCTAGATTAATTCCGCCTATTAATGAAGGTGAAATTAAAAGGGTATATCTTGAAAATGGCAACTTTATTGGTATTGGTTTAAGATTAAATAATAAATTTAAAATAACTAAATTGTTGATATAGGAGTAAAAGTATGATTGTATTACAGGATAATTTTTCAAGTAGATTACAATTTAATACGATTATTGCTCTAGGCAGTTTTGATGGTCTTCATACTGGTCATTTAACTTTGATGAATAAAACAGTTGAGATAGCTAAAAGGAATAATGCTAAAAGTATGGTATTTACTTTTGTTAATCACCCATTAACGGTAATTGATAAAAAAAGAGCTCCAAAGCTTATTATGGATAATGAAACTAAAATTGAACTACTTGAAAAATTAAATATCGATATCACGGTATTTGCAGAGTTTAATGAAAGTTTTATGAAACTTTTAGCTAAAGATTTTATTCTAAATTTAATAGAAGTATATAATTGCACTGGAATAGTAGTCGGTTTTAATCACAGATTTGGATATAAAAACTATGGAGATATTGAGCTTTTAAAAAAATTAAGTGAGCAGTACGGATTTACCCTTTATATTGAAAATCCTATTACTCATAATGGTGATGTAATAAGCAGTACAAAGATAAGAAATTTGCTTTTAGAAGGCTATGTAGAAGAAGCAAATACCATGCTTTTGCATCCATATATGTTAAAGGGCAAAGTTATTCATGGTAAAAACATAGGAGGAAAGCTTCTAGGTTTTCCAACTGCAAATTTACAATATGATGATAATTTTGTAATTCCTAAAATAGGGGTTTATTACACTGCGGTAGAGGTATCCAAAAAATTATATAAAGGTATAACGAATGTTGGAACAAATCCAACTATAGGTGAAAATCCAATTACAATTGAAACCTTTATTTTAGATTTCAATAATGATATATACGATGATAAAATAAAAGTATATTTTATAAAGAAGATTAGAGAACAAGTGAAATTTACTTCCTTGGATGAACTAAAGAGTCAACTTTATAAAGATAAAAGCTTTGCAGAAAAACAAATTTTAAAAATATAGAATAAAATAATTTACATGTAAAACCTTATTTGCTATAATGAACTTTAGGAACCTTTTCCTAAGTTTATTGATTGACCGACGGTATTCTTGGAAAAAGGGGATAATAATTTGGAGGTGTCGAAACAATGGATAAAGCGACAAAAGAAAGAATAATAGCTGAATACAGCAGACATGAAGGAGATACAGGTTCTCCAGAAGTGCAAATTGCATTATTAACAGAAAGAATCAATCAATTAAATGCTCATTTAAATGTTCACAAAAAAGATCACCATTCAAGAAGAGGTCTTTTAATGATGGTTGGACAAAGAAGAGGTCTTCTAAACTACTTAACAAGAGAAGACATTGAAAGATATCGTGCTGTTATTAAAAAACTAGGTTTAAGAAAATAATTCAGTAGAGCGGTTTGTACCGCTCTATTGTTTTAGAAAATCATTACATACAAATATTAAATTTTTACAATAATATAAACAAGTATTAAATTTTATTGGGGAGGAATAACAATGAGTCATGTTCTAGAAACAACTGTGGCTGGTAGAAAATTAAAAGTAGAATTTGGTAAAGTAGGTAGACTTTCTGATTGTGCTATTTTTATGAGCTATGGAGACACAGTAATATTAACAAATGTTAATGCTTCAGAAAAACCAAGAGATGGAATAGATTTTTTTCCTTTAAGTGTGGAGTATGAAGAAAGACTTTATTCTGTCGGTAAAATACCAGGCGGATTTATAAAAAGAGAAGGTAGACCTTCTGAAAGAGCAATACTAAATGCAAGAGCAATAGATAGACCTTTAAGACCTCTTTTCCCGAAAGGATATAGAAATGATGTTCAGGTCATTTGTACTGTTGTTTCAGTTGAACAAGATAATGCACCGGATATTTTAGCTATGAACAGTGCATCAATGGCACTTTGTCTATCAAGTATTCCTTTTACAACTCCAGTTGGAACAGTTTCCGTTGGTTTAATTGATGGTGAAATAATTTTAAACCCTACAGCTAGTCAAAGAGAAAAAAGCTCTTTAAACTTAACAGTTTGTGCAACTAAGGAAAGAGTAATGATGATTGAAGCTGGAGGAGATGAAATTCCAGAAGAAGTAATGTTAAAGGCAATAGATTTTGGATTTAATGAATGCCAAAAACTAGTACGATTCCAAGAAGAAGCTATGGAAAAGTTTGGTAAGAAAAAACTAGAACCAGTTTTGTATACAGTAGATGAAAATATTGCAAATGATGTTAAAGAATTTGCTTTCGATATGCTTAAAGAAGCTATGTACATAACTGATAGAGATGAAAGAAACGCAAAACTAGATGAAATAAATAGTAAAATCAAAGAACAATTTTCTGAAAGGTATCCTGATGGAGGTTCTCAAATTGGCGAAGTAGTTTATAACTTACAAAAGAAAATTGTAAGAAATATGCTTTTAAAAGAGAGAAGAAGACCAGATGGAAGAGCTTTTGATGAAATTAGAAAAATAAGCTGTGAAGTTGGAATCTTACCAAGAACTCATGGTACTGGTCTATTTACAAGAGGGTTGACTCAGGTAATGACAGTAGCAACTATTGGTGCTCTTGGTGATGTTCAGATTCTTGATGGCTTAGGTGCTGAAGAATCAAAACGATATATGCATCATTACAATTTTCCATCCTATTCTACAGGTGAAGTAAAGCCTTTAAGAGGACCAGGAAGAAGAGAAATTGGTCACGGTGCATTAGCAGAAAAAGCACTTGAACCACTAATTCCATCTGAAGAAGTTTTCCCTTATACAGTTAGATTAGTTTCTGAAGTATTAAGTTCAAACGGATCAACTTCTCAGGCAAGTGTATGTGCAAGTACTTTGGCTTTATTAGATGCAGGAGTACCTATAAAGAGACCAGCTGCAGGAATTGCTATGGGACTTATAACTAGTGAAGATTTATCAGAAGAAGAGGTATTTACAGATATACAAGGAATCGAAGACTTTTTTGGAGATATGGACTTTAAGGTTGCAGGTACTGAAGTTGGTATAACTTCAATACAAGTTGATACTAAAATTCATGGTTTATCAAAATATTGCATTACTAAATCAATAAACGATGCTAGAAAAGCTAGATTATTTATTTTAGATAAAATAAAAGATTGCATTCCAAAGGAAAGAGCTGAGATGTCACAATATGCTCCTAGAGCATATACTATAAATATCGATCCTGAAAAGATAAGAGACGTTATTGGAACTGGTGGTAAAACAATTAATAAGATAATAGCAGAAACAGGTGTTAAGATAGACATAAAGGAAGATGGAAAAGTTTTTGTAATGTCTAATGATAGTATAGGTGCTAATAAAGCTTTAAAAATAATAGACGATTTAACTAGAGAAATAAAACCAGGAGAAATATATCTTGGTAAGGTTACTAAAATAACTACTTTTGGTGCTTTTGTAGAAATTCTTCCTGGAAAAGAAGGTTTGGTTCATATTTCAAAATTAGATGTTAATAGAGTAAATAAAGTAGAAGATATAGTTTCTGTTGGTGATGAGATATTAGTAAAGGTAACAGAAATAGATAATCAAGGTAGAATTAACCTTTCAAGAAAAGATGCTATAAAGGATTCTGAAGCAGAAGCAGAAAAAAATGAGTAAAGTGATAGAAGGGCATTTTTGCCTTTTTATTTTTTTAAATTTAAAGTAATCTTTCTCCAATAATAACATAGTATAATAATACGAAGTTTGTTTTGGAGGAAGTTAATGGATTCAAATGTAAGGCTTTATAGTGAAATAGAAGGCTATGAAATTGTTAATGTAAACGATGGTGAAAAATATTGTTCCCTTTCAAATCATGATATAATAGTAGATGATGAGGGTAATATGAAAAGTTTAGTGTTAAATAAATCAGCTGGAGCTATTAATTTTTTTAGTAAAAATGACTACTATGAATTACCTTTTAACTTAGTAAAAAAAATAGGAGCAAAAACTATCATTATTGATGCTAAAGAAGATCAATTTATTAAGGCCCATTTATAATTTTTTGGAGGTAAATATGAAAATAATCATACAAAAATTTGGGGGCACTTCCCTTTCCTCTAAAGAAAGTAGACAAAAGGCAGTTGAAAAGATAGTTTTTATAAAAAATAAAGGGTATTCACCAGTAGTTGTAGTTTCGGCTATGGGTAGGAAAGGTGATTATTATTCTACAGATACTTTACTTTCATTTTTAAATGACGAATTTATAAAAAATAATAAAAAAGCAGTTGATTTATTATTAAATACTGGTGAAATAATTAGTTCTGTTATTATGTGTAAAGAGTTATATGAAGTTGGTATATCAGCTATGCCAATGACTGGTGGACAGGCTGGAATAATTACTGATAATTGTTTTGGGAATGCAAAAGTTTTAACAGTGAAAACTAATAATATTTTAGAAATAATTAATTGTGGAAAAGTACCTGTAGTATCTGGTTTCCAAGGTGAAACGGAAACTGGTGATTATACAACTATTGGACGTGGAGGTAGTGATACTACCGCAGCAATTTTAGGTGCAGTTCTTAAAGCTGAAAAGATAGAAATATATACCGATGTAGACGGTATTATGACTGCCGATCCTAAAATAGTAAAAGATGCTACATTAATTGAACAGATGAGTTATGATGAACTATTTAATCTTGCAGCTTTAGGTGCAAAGGTAATTCATCAAAAGGCTGCTAAAATTGCGGCAGATTCCAAAATACCTTTAACCATAAAAAATACATTCAATTATGGCACTGGTACGTCAGTATCAAATTCTAAAGAAATATATTGTGACAAATTAATTACTGCAATTACTCATATTGATAACAGAGTTCAAATTTCTATTTTTTATGAAGATAATAAATTAAACAATAATTATTTTGAAGTTTTGAATGAACTATCGATAAATGATATAAGTATAGATTTAATTAATGTTTTTACAGATAGAAAAATTTTTACTATCGACCAAATGGAACTTAAAAAACTAGATTTAATTTTAAAAGATTTAAATTTAAAATATAACTATAGAGATAACTGTAGTAAAATTTCATTAATAGGAAGTGGAATGAGAGGCATACCAGGTGTAATGGCAAAAATATTAAAAACTCTTAAAGATGAAAAAATAGAAATATTACAAACTTCTGATTCTCACACAACGATTTGGTGTCTTATTCCATCTGAGTATACTGTTTCTGCAATAATTGCACTTCATAACGTATTTAATTGAATATTATCTCTCCTATGTGCACACAATAATTGTAACTAGGAGGGATATTTGTGGCAAAAGTAAAAAGTAAAACTAAAATTAAAGATGACAATAATGAAATGGCTAATATAAAAGAACTTGGAATCGATAATGTACCAGAAGAAGATGACGAAAGAATATTTGTTCTTCCGATAATAGGTCAAGTGGAAGGTCATATGGCCTTGCCTCCTGAAACTAAAACAACTAAATATGAGCATGTAATTCCGGAACTTGTATCAATAGAAAGAAGCAATAAGGTTGAAGGTGTGCTTATAATTTTAAATACAGTTGGTGGAGACGTTGAAGCAGGTCTTGCTATTGCTGAGATGATAAGAAGTCTTTCAAAGACTACAGTATCTCTTGTTATTGGTGGTGGTCATTCTATTGGGGTACCTTTAGCAACAGCTGCTGATTATTCTTTTATATCGCCAAGTGCAACAATGATAGTCCATCCTATAAGAATGAATGGGTTAGTAGTTGGGGTTCCTCAAACTTTTGATTATTTTAATAAGATGCAAGAAAGAATAATTGAGTTTATTACTAGAACTTCGCAAATAGATAAGGAAACACTAAGAAGATTAATGCTTCAAAGTGAGGAATTGTTAAATGATATGGGGACTATATTAATAGGGAAGCAGGCAGTAAATTATGGGCTAATAAATGAAGTAGGTGGAATTAAAGAGGCATTATCAAAGTTAGACCAATTGATTTCACAAAATCATAAGTAATAAAACTTATGATTACTAATTTAAGAATAGAGGTGATTTTATGGCCAGAAGAAATACTAGAAATGCTAAAAATAGTATTAAAAATAGTATCTATAACGATATAATAGGAATTATTTTTGTTTCATTAGGGTTGCTTATTATTTTTAGCCTTTTTTTTACTGCTAAAGCAGGAATTCTTGGATACATTATTAGCAAAGTTTTATTTTTCTTAATAGGTATAGGAACATATATTTTCCCATTTATTTTAATTTCAATCGGGTTTTGCTATATTGCAAAAAAAGGGAATTTCGTTTTTAACAGTAGATTTTATGGTATTTTTCTTGCTGTAGTTGTAACTGAATTAACTATAATGATGGTTAATTTAGGCAATTATTATAATGGACAACTGCCTCAAGCTATTACAAGTATTTATAATGCTACAAAAGCGTTGCACGGAGGGGTTATATCCATGTTAATAGATATACCTTTAAATAAGCTTTTTGGAAATGGAGCATATGTAATTTTTGCGTGCATTTATGTTGTTGCTTTTGTATTAATATATCAAAAGTCGGTTTTTGATGTAATTAGAAGTATTATAGGGAAAAATAAAGGTAAAATAAAATTTAAACAAAAACCAAAAGACACTACATTAAGAAATATTGCAGTTGAAGAATATAAAGAAAAGGATAATTCTCATAAAATAAAAATAATAGACTTTATGAAGACAGCAAGTTTGTTTAAAGAAGAAGAAAAAATGGAAGATGAGCATGAGGAAATAAATATAAAGGATAGCAACGAGGCAACTTTTGCCAGTGAAGAATTTGAGAAAGAAATTGAAAATAATTGTATTAAAAATGTTGATATGGAATATAACCTTCCCAAACTGGATTTGTTAAATGATAATGAGCAGTCCAAAATGAAAAATGGAGATAAAAAAGAGCTTTTGACTAGTGCTACTAAGCTTACAGATACGTTAAGTAGCTTTGGTGTGGAAGCTAAAGTTTTGCAAGTTACTAGAGGGCCTTCAGTAACTCGTTATGAACTGCAGCCGAATTCAGGAGTAAAGGTTAGCAAAATAGTAAATCTTTCTGATGACATAGCACTTAATTTAGCATCTTCAGGTGTTAGAATTGAAGCTCCAATACCTGGAAAAGCTGCAATCGGAATAGAAGTTCCTAATAAAGAATTAACACCTGTATATTTAAAGGAAGTATTAGAATCTGAAGCTTTTTTTAATTCTAAAAGCAGAGTGGCAGCAGGTCTTGGTAAAGACATTGGCGGAAATTGTGTAATAGCAGATCTTGCAAAGATGCCTCACGTTTTGATTGCAGGAGCCACAGGTTCAGGAAAAAGTGTGTGCATTAACACATTAATTATAAGTATTTTGTACAAATATTCACCAGAGGATGTACGGCTTTTGATGATCGATCCAAAGGTAGTTGAACTTAGTGTTTATAACGGAATACCACATTTATTGATACCGGTTGTTACTGATCCTAAAAAAGCCGCTGGAGCATTAAATTGGGCTGTTAATGAAATGACAAAGAGATACAAAATGTTTGCTGATAATAATGTGAGAAATATAGAAGGCTATAATGAACTTTATGAAAAGGGCAAAATTGATAATAAACTTCCTTGGATTGTAATGATAATAGACGAACTTGCAGATCTAATGATGGTTTGCCCAAATGATATTGAAGATTACATAGGTAGATTAGCACAAATGGCTAGAGCAGCAGGAATGCATCTAGTAATAGCAACACAAAGGCCTTCTGTTGATGTTATTACCGGTGTAATTAAAGCTAATATTCCTTCTAGAATATCTTTTGCAGTATCTAGCCAAATCGACTCAAGGACTATATTAGATATGTCAGGTGCGGAAAAACTTTTAGGAAAAGGTGATATGCTATTCTATCCTTTAGGTGAAGCTAAGCCTATAAGAATACAAGGGGCATTCATTTCAGAAGAGGAAGTTGAAAGAGTAGTTTCATTTATAAAAAATCAAAGTGAAGAAGCAAAATACGAAGAACAAATTATTGAGGAAATAAATAACAATGTAACAAAAGCGGATAATTCTGACGACGAAGATGAACTTTTTGATGAGGCGGTGAAGTTTGTAGTAGAATACGGACAAGCATCTACTTCATTTATACAAAGGAAATTAAAAATTGGATACAATAGAGCTGCAAGAATTATGGAGCAATTGGAGCAAAAAAATATTATTTCTAAAAGGGATGGAAGTAAACCAAGAAATATTCTGATAGGCAAAGATGACAATTAAGTAAAATATTACCTGGGAAATATTTCGGCTTTTTATTTCCTAAATTAGTTTGAATATTTTTTGAAATTTTATAATAAGTTATTGTTTAAAAACAATTTTAGAATTACAATTGTTTTATTAATATATACTAGGAGGATTTTAGGTGGATAAACTGAGGTTTGGAATTGTAAGCTTAGGCTGCGACAAAAATAGAATAGATTCGGAAACCATACTAGGGAGTGTTCAAGATAAATTTGAAATTGTGAATGACCCTAAGGATGCGGAAATAATTTTAGTAAATACATGTGGCTTTATAGAAGCATCAAAACAAGAATCTATAAATACAATTATAGAAATGGCGGAATACAAAAGTAAGTTTAAGTGTAAAATGTTAATAGGAACAGGATGCCTCACACAAAGGTATGGCAAGGAATTAGAAAATCTAATGCCAGAATTAGATGCTATACTTGGAGTAAATGATTATAAATATTTAAATGAAATAATCAATAATTATTTAAATGAAGGTAAAAAACAATTTTTATGCAATTATAGCGATGAAAATATAAATGAAGGTAAAAGGGTAATTTCTACAGGAAAGGTTAGTGCTTATGTAAGAATTGCAGAAGGTTGTAATAACAATTGCTCATATTGTATTATTCCTAAAATTAGAGGGAAATATAGAAGCAGAAAAAGTGAGGATATTATTTTAGAATGTACTTCACTAGCTAAGGAAGGCGTTAAGGAAATCATTATAGTTGCACAAGATACTACAAAGTATGGAGTAGATTTATATGGCAAAAAAACCTTACCAAAGCTTTTAAATGATATATCAAAAATAGACGGAATAAGCTGGATTAGACTTTTATATTGCTATCCAGAAGAAATAACAGACGAATTAATAGCTGAAATGGCTAGCAATGAAAAAATTTGCAAATATATCGATATGCCTATTCAGCATATTAGTAATGATATTTTAAAAGCTATGAGAAGAAGAACTAGAAAAGAAGAAATAAAGTCCAATATTTTCAAAATGAAAAAAGAAATTAATAATCTTGTCCTTCGAACATCTTTAATTGTAGGATTTCCTGGAGAAACAGAAGAAAATTTTAATGAAATGTTAGATTTCATTAAGGAAGTTAGATTTGATAAACTTGGAGTATTTAAATATTCTGAAGAAGAAGGAACTTTAGCCGCTGAAATGGAAAATCAAATTTCAGAGGAAATCAAAGAAGAAAGAGAAGAAGCTTTAATGGTAGTTCAACAGCAAATCTCAAAAGAAATTAATGAAAATAAGCTAGGTAATATATACCAAGTTGTTGTTGAAGGTAAAAATGAGGATTATTTTTATGGAAGAAGCTTTGAAATGGCTCCAGAAATTGACGGTCAAATATTTTTTAAGAGCGACAAAACAGTAGAAGCTGGAACTTTTGTGAAAGTTAAAATAACAAAAAGCTTAGAATATGATTTAATAGGGGTTGTGTGTGATGAATCTTGCAAATAGATTAACAGTTCTTAGAATAATTTTAGTCCCTGTATTTTTAATTTTTATTGACATTAAAGGTATTCCCTATGGGATAACTATTGCAACAGGAATTTTCATTATTGCAGCCTTGACTGATAAGTTAGACGGATACATTGCTAGAAGTAGAAATCAAATAACTCGTTTTGGTAAATTGATGGATCCTTTAGCAGATAAGCTTTTAGTATCTGCTGCACTCATATCTTTAGTTGAACTTGGAACTATTTATAGCTGGGTAGCAGTAATAATTATTGCAAGAGAATTTGCTGTAACTGGTCTTAGATCTGTTGCTGCATCTGATGGTATAGTTATTGCGGCCAGTTGGTGGGGAAAAATTAAAACCGTAATTCAAATAGTTGCAATAATTATTGCTCTTGTAAATGTTGATATTACAACAGTTAAGCTATATTATTCTTTCGACATAGTAAGTATAATGAGATTGTTAACTGATTTATTTATTGGTCTTGCTACTATAGTTACTGTTATTTCTGGATTAGAATTTTTTGTTAAAAACAAACAAGTATTTGCTACAGATAAGTGATTAAAGCTTCATAATTTGGGATATAATTATAGAAAAACATTTTATTTTTTTTATACAGTTGACCTTAAAAGGATAATATTATATAATTAATACAGAACATGCGTTCGTTCAATTGAAAGGTTGGTGAACCCTTAGGGGAATTTATAATGGATAATGAAAAATTAAAAGCTTTAGAAGCTGCTATTGGTCAGATTGAGAAACAATTTGGTAAAGGTTCAATAATGAAATTAGGAGAACATAGTTCTTTAGATGTAGACTCAATATCAACAGGATGTCTATCTTTAGATATAGCATTGGGTATTGGTGGAGTACCAAGAGGTAGGGTAGTAGAAATATACGGACCAGAATCTTCAGGTAAAACTACAGTGGCACTTCATATTATTGCTGAAGCACAAAAAAATGGAGGTACAGCTGCCTTTATTGATGCAGAACATGCGTTAGACCCATCCTATGCAAGAGTATTAGGTGTTGATACTGAAAACTTAATCGTATCTCAGCCAGATACAGGTGAACAAGCACTAGAAATCGCAGAAGCTTTAGTAAGGTCAAATGCTATTGATGTAATTGTAGTTGACTCCGTGGCAGCATTAGTTCCTAAAGCTGAAATAGAAGGAGAAATGGGAGATTCCCATGTTGGTTTACAAGCAAGACTTATGTCTCAAGCACTTAGAAAACTTACAGGTTCTATTAACAAATCAAAATGTGTAACTATATTTATTAATCAGCTTAGAGAAAAAGTTGGAGTTATGTTTGGTAACCCTGAAACAACTACAGGTGGTAGAGCATTAAAGTTTTATGCTTCAGTAAGAATGGACATTAGAAGAATAGAATCGATAAAATCTGGAGAAGAAGTTATTGGAAATAGAACTAGACTTAAAGTTGTAAAAAACAAAATTGCAGCACCATTTAAACAAGCTGAATTTGATATTATGTATAACGAAGGTATATCAAAAGAAGGTAATGTAATAGATACTGGTGTTAAAGAAGAGATAATCCAAAAAAGTGGAGCATGGTTTTCTTATGGAGACGTAAGACTTGGACAAGGAAGAGAAAATTCTAAACAATACTTGAAAGATAATCCTAAATTGAGATTAGAAATTGAAAATAAGATTAGAGAAAAATATGAGCTTCCTTTAGCTGAACTCCAAGAACCTGCAAAAGCACCAGCTGAAGAAAAAAAATCTTCAAAAAAGAATGAAGTTGTATAGCAATTTAAAAAGCATAAGATTTGATTTAACGAAGTCAAATCTTATGCTTTTTATCAGCTTGACAGCGATAATAAATTAATATAAAATTAAATGGTATACAAATACTGGTTTAGCATATTCAAATAATTGCCAATTGAATAAATATGACACCTTTTCTAGCTTTCTTATATTAGATAGACATATAACGAGAGAAAAGCAAAGGAGGTGTTTCGGCAATGGATAGTAGAGTTATGATTGCCTTAATCATTGCATGTACAGCTATAATCATAGTAGCTATAGAATTATATTTTAGAAAAAATCATGCTTGGGCTAAAATTGCAAAAGCTGATGAAGAAGCTAAAGGTATTTTGGAAAAAGCTACACGAGAAGCCGAATCAATGAAAAAGGAATCTATTCTTGAAGCAAAGGAAGAAGTTCACAAGCTTAGGACTGATTTTGAAAAGGAATCAAGAGAAAGAAGAACAGAAATCCAAAGATTAGAGAGAAGAAATCTTCAAAGGGAAGAAGCTCTTGATAAAAAGAGTGAACTTATTGAGAAAAGAGAAGAATCTTTAAACGCACGTGAAAGTGCACTAGAGGCAAAAGAAGTTAATTTAGAAGAATTATATCAAAATCGAAGAAAAGAACTTGAGAAGTTATCTAGTCTTTCTTCTGAAGAAGCTAAACAAATATTGCTTGATGAAATCAGTAAAGAAATTAAGCATGAAGCAGCCGTTATGATAAAAGAAGTAGAGGCAAAGGCAAAAGAGGAAGCAGACAAAAAATCTAGAGAAATAATAACATGTGCAATTCAAAGATGTGCTGCCGATCATGTTGCCGAATCTACTGTTTATGTTGTAGCCCTACCAAACGATGAAATGAAGGGTAGAATTATTGGTAGAGAAGGTAGAAACATAAGAGCATTGGAAACTCTTACTGGTATTGATTTGATAATAGATGATACACCAGAAGCAGTGATTCTTTCAGGGTTTGATCCTATAAGAAGAGAAGTTGCTAGAATAGCACTTGAAAAACTAATATTGGATGGTAGAATACATCCAGCTAGGATTGAAGAAATGGTTGAAAAAGCTAAAAAAGAAGTTGAAAATGATATCAAAGAGGAAGGCGAACAAGCTACATTTGAAACTGGTGTTCATGGATTACATGCTGAAATAATAAGGCTTTTAGGCAGGCTTAAATACAGAACAAGTTATGGTCAGAATGTTTTAAAACATTCTATTGAAGTATCATATTTGGCAGGATTTATGGCTTCTGAGCTTGGCATTGATCCAACAATCGCAAAACGAGCAGGTTTACTTCATGATATAGGAAAAGCTGTAGATCACGAAGTTGAAGGACCACATGCTATACTTGGTGCTGAAGTTGCTAAAAAGTATCATGAATCTCCTATAATAGTTAATGCTATATCAGCACATCATGGAGATGTTGAGCCTCAATCTTTAGAAGCTATACTTGTTCAAGCAGCAGATGCTATATCGGCTGCAAGGCCTGGTGCTAGAAGAGAAACCTTAGAAGCGTATATTAAACGTTTAGAAAAATTAGAAGAAATATCAAATTCTTACGAAGGCGTAGAAAAGTCATATGCCATTCAGGCTGGAAGAGAAGTTAGAATTATGGTTAAACCAGAAAGTGTTGATGATGCGGGCTCGATTGAAATGGCTAGGAGTATTGTAAAGAGGATTGAAAATGAATTAGAATATCCTGGTCAAATTAAAATTAATGTAATAAGAGAAACCCGTGCTATTGAATATGCAAAATAAATTATAATAAAATAAAAAACCCTATCTCTTTTTAAAAGAGATAGGGTTTTTTATTTTATTTAAAAATTATTTATAAATAATAAAAGGAATTTTTTAATATATGTAGAATAATATACCTATAAAGTCATATTTGAATTAACTAATATAAGATGTAACAAATTTATAGGAGGGTTATTTATGGAAGTATTAAAAGTTTCAGCAAAATCTAATCCAAATTCAGTAGCTGGTGCTTTGGCTGGAGTAATTAGAGAAAAAGGGGCAGCAGAGATTCAAGCAATAGGTGCAGGAGCAATTAATCAAGCAGTAAAAGCTATTGCTATAGCAAGAGGCTTTGTAGCACCAAGCGGAATAGATTTAGTGTGTGTCCCAGCATTTACAGATATAGAAATCGAAGGAGAAGAAAGAACAGCAATTAAATTGATTGTTCAACCAAGATGAAATTAAAAAATATTAAAAAAGGTCTTGATAAATTGGAGCAAGACCTTTCATTTATAATTAAAATGGTGTAAAATAAAAAAGCCGCAGTGAAAGCATTATATTATGAAATGAAACTCATTTCATGAAAATCTTTTCAACTTTACTTGAAATGAGTAGAAATAAGTGTTAAAATACTATCATTGGCAGGTACATAAAATAAATATACAGAGGTGGATATAATGGTAACAAAAGAAGCTAAAGTAAAAAGCACAACTGGTTTACATGCTAGACCAGCAACTTTATTAGTAAAAAAAGCATCTTCTTTTAAGTCAGATGTTAGTATCGAATACAATGGTAAAAAGGCTAACGTTAAAAGCTTAATAGGAGTTTTATCATTAGGAGTAGGCAAAGACGCAAGTGTTAAAGTTATTGCTTCTGGTGATGATGAAACATTAGCAGTAGAAGAAATTGTTAAATTAATTGAATCTATTGTTGAATAATTTAAATATGTAGAATATTCTACGTAAATAAAAAGACGGCATATTGTCGTCTTTTTATTTTGGCATCTTTAAAAAAATATGTTATAATGAACTGTATTTATGATGCTAGGAGGAATATAAATGAGAAATAATTATGAATCACCATTAAATAAAAGATATTCATCAAAGGAAATGTCGTATTTATTTTCAGATGAAATGAAATTTAAAACATGGAGAAAACTATGGATAGCATTAGCAGAAAGTGAAAAGGAACTAGGTTTAAATATAACAGATGAGCAAATTAATGAATTGAAAACTTTTGCAAGCGATATAAATTATGAAGTTGCAGAAGCAAGAGAAAAAGAGGTAAGACATGATGTTATGAGTCATGTGTATGCTTATGGGATGCAATGTCCTTCAGCAAAAGGTATAATCCACCTTGGAGCAACCAGCTGCTTTGTTGGAGATAATACAGACATTATAATAATGAAGGAAGCATTACTACTGGTTAAAAAGAAAATCATAAATGTAATAAGTCATTTAACAACATTTGCACAAAAGTATAAAGCTATGCCTACACTTGGATTTACTCATCTTCAACCAGCTCAATTGACTACAGTAGGAAAGAGAGCAACCCTTTGGATTCAGGATTTGGTTTTGGACTTGGAAAATATTGAGTTTGTTATAGAAACATTAAAATTGAGAGGTGTAAAAGGCACTACTGGAACTCAAGCAAGCTTCATGGAATTGTTTAATGGTGATGAAGAAAAAATAAAGGAATTAGAAAGAAAGGTCACTAAAAAAATGGGCTTTCTTAAGGCATATGGAGTAACTGGTCAAACTTACCCTAGAAAAGTTGATTCAACTGTACTTAATACATTATCTGAAGTCGCACAAAGTGCATATAAATTTAGTAATGATTTAAGAATACTTCAAAGCTTAAAAGAAATGGAAGAACCTTTTGAAAAAAATCAAATTGGATCTTCTGCTATGGCATACAAGAGAAATCCTATGAGATCAGAAAGAATTAGTGCGCTTTCTAGATATATCATAGTAAATTCTTTAAATCCAGCCATTACAGCCGGAACACAATGGTTTGAAAGAACTTTAGATGATTCTGCGAACAAAAGAATCGCAGTTGCCGAGGCTTTTCTTGCTCTTGATGGTGTTCTTAACTTATATATAAATATTTCAAGTAATCTAGTTGTTTATCCTAAGGTAATAGCTGCAAGATTAAACGCTGAACTTCCATTTATGGCTACAGAAAATATTTTGATGGAGGCAGTAAAAAGAGGTGGAGATAGACAAGAGTTACATGAAAAAATTAGAGTTTATTCTATGGAAACAGGTAAAAGGGTTAAAGAAGAAGGGCTTGATAATGATTTGATGGTAAGAATTGCAAAAGATTCAGCCTTTAAGTTAGAAGAAAATGATGTTTTGACTATTTTAGATGCTAAAAACTTTATAGGAAGAGCCCCAGGACAAGTTGATGATTTTATTAATGAATATGTGAAACCAATTTTAGAAAATAATAAAAATAGCTTAGATGTTAATGTTGAAATTAACGTGTAAATATATCAAGTTTTCGATGCATTGTTTGAAAATACAGGTGTATAGGCTAGTTTAGAAGCTGTAAAATAAAATAATATGGTCTTTTCCATAAGTATATATTACGAACTAAGGGATTACTTAAATTGGTTTGAAAGAGAAATGCAATAGTTTTAACTAAAGCAAACTGCGACTCGCCTTCAATCATTTTAAAGTTTTGCTTGGTTCGTTATTTTTATATTGTATAATAGATTTTATATTACATATTGGAGAATGATAGAGATGAATAAATTAATAACATATTTAAAAGAAAAGCATACGGTTATACTAGGGGTAGTAATTGCAGTGATTTTTTTAGTTACATTGAGAGTTTCGGGTTTAGCTGTACAATATATTATAAAAGCTAAAGGTTATACAGCAATGTTACTAGAGGAGATTGGGGCAATGATTGTCTCAATAATAATATTGTATATTACCGGCATGAATCACATTTTAAGAAAAAAAGGGAAAGGGATAATAAGAGGACTTTATATAGGTGGGTTTTTAGTCGTTATTGGTGTTATTGCGCTAGCTAATAGCTTTGTTAATATAACCAATAAAACAAATAATAGTCATATCCAGCCTTTGTTTCAAATTATAATGTTTATTGCTACGATGTTAGCAGTAGGCATAACAGAAGAATTTACATTTAGAGGTACTATATTAAATCTTTATATTGATAAATTTGGAAGAAACAGAAAAGGAATATGCGTTTCTATTGTTTTATCTAGCATCATTTTTGGTGCGGCTCATGTATCTAATATTTTATCTGGAGCTTCCCTTAAAGGAGCGTTTATCCAAGCTTGTGGAGCTGCAATTTTAGGAGCACTACTTGCAGCCATATATTTAAGATCAGGTAATATATTTGTAGTTGTAATCTTACATGCGTTTAACGACTTTAGTGTTTTGATAGGGTCAGGATTTTTTGGAATAGGTTCACCTACAAATGTAGTAAATTCATATAGTTATTTAAATCTTATAGGCTTATGTATATATTTGATTCCAATTTTAGTATTATTAAGAAAAAATAAAACAGAAGAAATCATCAAAATTTAAATTATTTAATATTAGATTACAACGAAGGTACAAAGCCTTTACCTTGAATTTCTGACACATCAGAAATTGTAATAAATGATGTTTTATCAATTTCTCTTACAACTTGTTTTAATTCGGGTAATTGTGATAATGGAACGATACAAAACAGTATTTTTTTATCTTCTTTTTTATAAACACCCTCTCCATAAAAATAAGTTACGCCTCTATTAAGTTCTTTCATAATTACAGATGATATCTCCTCAGGAAAATCAGTTATAATTATTACAGATTTTGATTGATTAAATCCTTTTACTACCTTATCGAATACAAAAGAAGTAACATACATAGCAATTAATGTATATAATGCGGTAGGTAAACCAAATATTATGGCACTTATAGCTACAATAACCGTATTAGATGCAAAAGAAATTTTAGCAATATCGTATTGAGGATATCTAAGTTTTATGAGCATTGATACTATATCGAAGCCTCCGGTTGAACCATGGTGTGAAAATATTAAACCAAATGCAAAACCATTTACAACTCCACCATAAAGACAATATAGTAATTTATCATTTATATTTAATATATTTGCTATTGGATGAGTTAAAATAAGAAAAATTGAAAATGATAATGTTCCAATAGCGGAATACATTGTAAACCTTCTATTTATTTTTTTTGCACTTATTAAAAATAAGGGTAAATTGAACAAGAATATTAAATAACCGGCTTGTACTTTAAAAAGATATTGAAAAATAAGACATACACCACTTAGTCCTCCGCTAAGAAGTTTTGCATGTGTCAAGAACATATTAATACTAATTGCAGCTAAAAAACTGCCCAATAATATACAGCATATGTCTATCAATTTGTCTTTTGTAAATTTTAAATTTTTCATATATCTATCGCCTCACTGATTTAATTAAAATTTAAGCCCTATTTATGATAGCAAAAATTTTTCATAAAGGCAAATTTTAATATTAGACTACGAAAGGATGTACATATTTATGGATTCAAAGAAAAGAAGTATAGTCATAGCACTAATGGTAGCAATGTTTTTAGGTGCGGTGGAAGGAACAGTCGTAACCACAGCAATTCCGACTATTGTTAAAGATTTGAATAGTTTTGAACTTATTAATTTAGTGTTCTCAACATATTTATTAACTTCAGCAATTTCAACGCCTATATATGGAAAGCTTTCAGATTTATATGGAAGAAATAATGTTTTATGTGTAGGTATTATAATTTTTTTGATAGGAAGCTTTTTATGTGGTTTATCGGGAAATATATATGAGTTGATAGCATTTAGAGGGCTTCAAGGACTTGGAGCTGGTTCTATTTTTACTATAACCTATACAATAGTTGGAGATATTTTTGAACTTTCAGAAAGAGGAAAGATTCAAGGTGCTATAAGTTCGGTGTGGGGAATTGCAAGCTTGATTGGGCCTTTTTTAGGAGGGTTTTTAATTGATTCTCTTTCTTGGCATTGGATATTTTTTATAAATATACCGTTTGGTATATTGTCTATAGTGCTATTACAGAAAAATCTAAAGGAACCTTTAATGAAACAAAAACGTAAAATTGATTATTTAGGTACATTTATCTTAACCTCTTCAATAATGCTTTTACTGTATGGAATTTTATCAATTCAACAAAATATTAATTATATATTTACAATGATATCTTTTGCAGTTACAGCTTTACTTTTAGTGGTATTTTACTTTATAGAAAAGAAAGCTGAAGAGCCTATAGTTCCTTTTGATATATTTTCAAAAACAAATATAGTAGTAAACATTATTAGCTTTTTATGTTCAGCAACACTAATTGGTGCAGATATATACTTGACTATTTATTTACAGAATGTTCTAGGTTTTAGTCCTACTATAGCTGGACTATCAATGGCTCCAATGTCAATTTCATGGATAATAGCAAGTACTATTTTAGGAAAGAAGCTAACTAAGTTTGGTGAAAAGAAACTAACAATTTTCTCAACGTTATTACTGCTAATCGGATTTTCACTTTTACTTGTTTTAAATACACATTCTCCACTTTTATTAGTAATAATTTATTCATTTATTTTAGGTGCAGGATTTGGCGGAAACTTTACTATTTTAACAATTTTAATTCAGGAAGCTACTTCCCCAAATAAAAGGGGAGCAGCTACTGCTTCAAATTCATTAGTAAGAACCTTAGCTCAAGCAATTAGTGCTGGAATCTTCGGATTGTTTTTTAATTCTAGTATAATATCATATTTTAATAATCTTGGTATAAAGCATATTGACACTAATAATCTGTTTTCTTTAGTTAGCACAAACTCGCAAGTTTCTATTGACACCTTTAAAATGTCAATAAATTATGGGCTCCATGTAGTTTTTATAGTAATATTAATAATTTCTATCATTTGCTTTGTATTAGCTTTTTCACTTTCAAATATACTAAAAGGTAAATAAGTTTTTAGTATTTCAATATAAATTATATCTAAATATTATTAGATTTTAAACTTTTGAACCATACCATTTAATTTTTCTGCTAATATGGCTTGTTCTTTAGAAGTTTTTGTTATTTCTTGTATTTCTACAGCAGATTCATTAACACTTGCTAGTATTTTCTCTGAACTAGCAGCGGATTTCTCTGCTGTAGCTGATACGTTTTCAATAGCTTTTTTAATTTGAAATACAGTTTCGTTTAATGAATTCATTGATAAACCAATATTGGAAGATATATTATTAAATTCTACAGCATCTTCGCCATATTGTTTACCTATATCTACAAATAAATTATAATCGGACTTAACTTTATTATCCATAAAGTCTAGTACATTTTGTGCGTTGGAAGAAATGTTTTCGAATGCTTTTTCAACTTTATCAGTTATAGATTGAATACTTTGAACTGCTGTAGATGACTTTTCAGCTAATTGCCTAACTTCATCTGCAACGACAGCAAATCCCTTACCTTGTTCTCCTGCTCTTGCCGCTTCAATTGCTGCATTAAGTGCAAGAAGATTTGTCTGTGTTGCTATACTACCGATTTCGTCTGCCATTGTTTTAACTTCACTAACAATCTTTCCTTCTTCTATTGCTTTTAATATATTGTTTTGTTTATCGGAATATAGCATGTCTGTGCTGTTAGCACTATTTTCTGCACTTTCTTTAACCTTATTTGATTTAACTTTTATATCACTTGCAATAGTATTTCCTTTGTTTGCTTTTGATGTAACATCTGCCACATTATTTGCAATTTCTTCTGTGGTTGAGTTTACTTCTTCTGTTGAGGCGCTTAATTGTTCTGCACCTAAAGACACTTGTTTTACTGATTCACTGACTATATACATTTTTGATGATATTAACTCTGTGCTAGCATGCAATTCTTCAGAAGTAGTGTTGATTTTTGTGGCACTTTCGGATATTTCTCCTATTAAAGTTTTAAGGTTTTTTAAAGCTTTATTTAGTGCCTTTGCTAAAATTCCTATCTCATCATTACAATTCATATCAATAGTTTTTGATAAATCATTTTCACCAAGAGCCTCAGCAACTATTAAAACTTTTTTTATTTTACTTGAAATTGTAATTGAAATGAATAAGCCTAATGCAATTGCAACTAATAAGCCTATCACAGTTATTATGATGATTTGAGTGAATGCTCTACTATATGCTGCTTGACTATTTTTATATTCTCCTGTTGCCATATCTGTAGTTAATTTTACCTCATTATGTAGAATAGAAAACATATTAATTGTAATATTAGAAAGACTTGTATAAAGTATAGAAACATTTTCATAATGACCTGCATCAACTTGTTGGATTAATTCATCTTTAGCAGCACGATATTCACCAATTAATTGTTCGAATTTTGTGAATTGTGTAAGCTGTTCCGTATCAAAACTAGTTGTAATGATTTTTTTATAATCGCTAATTAGTACATCATTCATAGATTGTAAATTTGCTATGTCATTTTCATTTTGTTTCAAATTACTTCTTGAATTCTCATCAATTAGCATCAAAATGTCTGATTTAGTTTGTAATAAATTTGAGTTAATATTATCGATATCACTAACACCTTTTAAATCATTGTTGTAAATATGATTAATATTAGTATTCATACTACCCATACTAATCATTCCGATAAAACCAACAATACCAATAAACAATGCAACAATTACAAAGCCTGCTAATAGTTTTTCGATAGTTTTTAAATTTTTAATCAATTTTACAGTTCCTCCTCTTTCTTAAACGGTTTCAATACAATAAATAATAAAGTTGTTACTAGGAGTTGTCAACACTTTTTATTATTTGTACGTATAAATTATTGTTAAAATACTCATTGTATGGTATAATACCTCCATTATATAAAATTTATTAGGAGAAAATGATGATACATAAATATAAAGAAGTAAAAAATAAAATTATAGAATGGGCACATAACGAAAGATATAAACCTCATGAAAAAATACCAACTGAATCTGAACTAATGGCTATGTTCAATGTAAGTAGGCATACAATAAGGAAGGCAATAAGCGATTTAGATGCTGAGCAATATGTGTATAGAATACAAGGCAGTGGTATATATCTATCCAATTGGAGGGAAAATGATATTTATTTAAAGAAAAATAATAACGTAGGAGTTCTCACAACCCATATATCTAATTATATATTTCCAGATATAATTAGAGGGGTTGAAACCCTTATATGTGCTGAAGCTTATTCCCTTTTAGTATCCTCAACAAATAACAACGTAATGTTTGAAAACAGTAATCTTAAAAATTTATTAGCTCATAAAATAGATGGCCTTATTTTAGAGCCAACTAAAAGTGCTTATCAAGCTCATAATATAGGATACTTAACTAATATGCTGACACAAAACATTCCGTTTGTTATGATAAATGCATCTTATCCTGAAATCAAAGCTCCAAGCTTACTTGTTGATGATTTCATAGGAGGTAAAATAGCAACTGAACACCTAATTTCTTTAGGACATAAACATATAATGGGTATATTTAAAGTTGATGATTCTCAAGGCATTAATAGGATGAATGGATTTGTTGCAAAATGTCAGGAACGTGATATTTTACCTACTTCAAATCAAATTTTAACTTATCTTTCTGAAGAAACTAAAACTGTATTACCACAAAGAATAGAGACTATACTAAAATCAGAAAAACGTCCTTCAGGGATTTTTTGTTACAATGATGAAATAGCATATATGGTTATAAATATTGCGCATTCATTGGGTTTAAAAATTCCTGAGGAACTTTCGATAGTTGGTTTTGATGATTCCTCACTATCCAAAATTATAGAGCCTAACTTAACTTCTTTGACGCACCCAAAAGAAAATATGGGCAGGGATGCTGCAAAATTAATTATTAAACTAATTAAGAATGGTAATCATTATGAGGATAGTGATTCTATATTATATGAACCTAAGCTTATTATCCGTAATTCTACAAGCCGGTTTAAAAACACAAAATAAGGGATGTAATTAATTGTTTTTTTAAACCCCTTCAATAATTTAGACTAAAAAAGCTTTACTGAATTATAAGTTAAAGCTTTTTTATTTTGCTGTTACTTTCAGATTTTCAATAAAATATTTACCAATTGGTACGTATATATATAAAATTATGTTGACATTTATCAGAATAAATATTATAATTATCATGAAATCGATTTCCAAAAGATAAAACGAAGAAGGTGTAAATTAAATAAACCAGGAGATTGATTTTAAAATCTTAGCATCAAAGCAACGGCTATTAATTTAGAATAGGGGGGGTTCTTTCTTTATAAATAGTTATTAGATATGCGGCTTTAATAACTTGTACGTATAAGATAACTTAAACAAGCTTATTAAAAATGATTTATTATTCTAAATTTTAATTAGTTAGAAAAGGAGAAAATGTTTATGAAAAAGAAAAAATTTATAGTCATGATCCTCGCTTTAGTAACGACTTTGTCGCTTTCATCCTGTGGTAGCAACAGTGGCAGTGCTAGTTCAAATAGTTCAACGAGCGATAACAAGCAAATTAAAATTGGTGTATCAATTTGGAGTTCTACAGATGTACTAGGTAGTCAATGCAAAAAAGTACTTGATGAAGCTGGCAAAGCACTAAACGTTAAACTTGTATATGTTGATCAGGGACATGAGTCTGCAGCTGTAACAGACAGTATTAATACCTTAGCAGCTGCTGGTTGCAATGGCATAATTGTCTGCAACTCGGCTGATTCAGAGATGACATCTGCAATTAGCACTTGCGATTCAGCTCATATATATCTTGCTCAGTTCTTCAGAATCATCAATAAACAAGCTAGTCCTCAAGTATATGCTCAGGCTCAAGCTTCACCATATTACATAGGAGCCGTACATGAAGATGAAGTCACTAATGGATATAACCTTGCAAACATTCTCATTAAGAAAGGCGATAGACACATTGCCTTAGAGGGATGGGTTGCTGGAGATGCAACTTTTCTTAACAGATGGGAAGGATATAAGAAGGCTGTGAATGAATGGAATTCAGCTCATCCAGACGACAAGGTTACTATGACCGACCCACAATATGCTGGTACTACTGCTGAACAAGGTGCTGCGGTTGCTACATCCTTTATGAACTCTGATCCTAAAATGGATGCTTTGATTGTTGCTGGCGGTGGCGGAGACCCATTGGTTGGAGCAATCGGAGCTATAAAGAGTGCTGGTAAGACAGGAAAGATTAACGTTGTTTCTACTGACTTTTTACCTGACCTTGGTACAGAGCTTTCTACTGGTGGCATGACTGCTGAATCCGGTGGTCACTACTGTGATCCTTTGTATGCATTTATGATGGTTTATAATGCTATTAAAGGTAACTACAAAAAACCAGCAAATGGATTTGATGAAATTATAAATCCTTACATTTATGTTTCTTCCCCTGAGGAATATAATGACTATGCTAAATATTTCGTAGACCAGCTACCATACACTGACAAAGAGCTTGTTGCAATGAGTAAAGAGTCATTATCTCAACTAAAAGCAACAGCAGCTGCGATATCTGTAAACGATGTAAAGAAACGTCATGGTAGTAATTAATAGTACATTGTTTTAACATATGTATATTGAAAAGATGAAATAAAAAAATATATTAGGATTAGCAATGTGTTGCTAATCCTGATAAAGGAAGGTGATGTAATGAGTTTTAAAGAATCAACTCAAAGTATAAAATCGAATAAATTAATAAGCAATTATTTTGGTATTATTTTGATGC
Organism: Bacillota bacterium; assembly: GCA_021781655.1. GTDB lineage: Bacteria > Bacillota > Clostridia > Clostridiales > Clostridiaceae > JAJXWJ01. Next base: position 98,353 of record JAJXWJ010000001.1, read on the forward strand.
TAGCACTTGTTTTTGTTTTCTGGGCTATTTTTAAAATTTTAGCGCCAAGTAATTTTGGAACGCCAACCAAAATGTCATCTTATCTTGCGTCTAGCATTATTTATGCTGTAGGTGGTTGCGGTTTGTATTTCATTTGCGTCATGGGTCTTTTTGACTTTAGTATTGGAGCAAATGTTGTTCTTTCAGCCATTTTAGCATGCCATTTTGCGCAAGGCTATGGTTATCCAGGGCTGATTCTTGCACCTATTATATGTGGAACACTGATTGGTTTGTTGAATGGTATAGTATATATCAAGCTCCATATACCTTCTATAATAGTAACTGTTGGGTTATCACTTATTTATGAAAGTTTTAGTGTTTTTGCAACTCAAGGACAAGAGCAAATACTAGGATCAACAAACTTGGCTTTTGGTGCCTATCCTGCTAACATCATTTTAGCTTTAATTGCATTTTTTATTGCTGCATTGATTATTAAATATACCAAAATTGGTACATATACAAACGCCATTGGAAGTAATGAATATGTAGCTAAGAACATGGGTGTTAATGTAAATAAGTATAAAGTTATTGCATTTGTGTTATGTGGTTTTTTTGTTGGCATCATGAGTATTCTAACAATAAGTTACGGTTCATCCATGACTGCTGCAACAAACATGTCATCAATGGTTAGAAACTTTACACCTCTTATGGGTACATTTTTCGGCTTAGCATTCAAAAAATATGGAAGACCAATAACTTCTATTGTAATTGGCGAATTTATAATTTCTTTAATCTTTAATGGATTTGTTGCTATTGGTGCTCCAAGTACCATTCAAAATGTGGTAACTGGTGCTGCTCTTCTTGTCATTGTAATGGTTACAACAAATCGCGTTAAAGGCAGTGTAGTAAAGTGAGGTGAAGAAAATGAAAGAAGAATTTTTAAAAGCAGAAAATATAGACAAGTCATTTGGAGTTACTCATGCAGTTAAAAATGTTACATTATCTTTTGGAAAGGGTGAAATTCACGGACTTATAGGTGAAAATGGATCTGGAAAATCGACTTTTACTGCTATGCTAACTGGAATCTGCCCAATCGACAGCGGAAGATTTATTCTTGATGGCAAGGAGTTACATGTAAAAAATCAGGTTGAAGCCAATCAAAATGGTGTATCGATTATCGTTCAGGAAACAGGAACCCTACCAGGACTAACTGTTACCGAAAACATTTTTCTTGGCAATGAAGATAGGTTCATAAAATATGGAATTAAGAATATTGCTGCCATGAACAAAGAAGCTCAGGCGTTATTAAATAAATATGGTTACAATCAAATCGATGCTAATGCGATGATTGATAGCTACAATTTTGAAACTCGCAAGCTGGTAGAAATCGTCAAAGCAACTTATTTTGATCCTAAAGTAATTGTTATCGATGAAACTACCACTTCACTCAGTCAAGACGGTCGTAATGATCTTTTTAGGCAAATGGATCGCCTGAGAGATGCAGGTAGTACAGTAATCTTTATTTCCCATGACCTTGCAGAAGTAATCGAGCACACAGATTACATTACAGTGCTTCGTGATGGAGATTTGATTGACACTGTAAAAAGTAGTGAAGTAACAGAAGAAGACATCAAACGACTAATGGTTGGCAGAATACTAGATGGTAGTTATTACCGTACAGATTATGGTGAACCTATTTCTGATGAGGTTGTTTTATCAATGAAGAACGTGTCTGTACCAAAAAGGTTTGAAAATGTTAGTTTAGATTTACATAAGGGAGAAATACTTGGAATAGGTGGGCTTGGAGAATGTGGTATGCATGAATTAGCTAAGTCTGTTTTTGGAGCATCTTACGATAGAACAGGCGAAGTAACTCTAGCAGATGGAACGCATATTGACTCTATCACCACTGCAATCAATAATAGCATCGCTTATGCTTCTAAAGATAGAGACAACGAATCTCTTGTTGTTAATGATTCTATTTCGGATAATATTTGTTTGCCATCTTTGGATCAACTTAAAGTTAATCATTTAATCATGGACAAAAAACTCAAGGAATTTGCAGATAAGTATGCTAAACTTATAAGCGTAAAAATGGTAAACGTAAACCAGTTTGTTTCGGATTTATCAGGCGGTAACAAGCAGAAGGTGGTTCTAGCAAGATGGATTGGTAAAGATTCTAATATCATCGTGCTTGATAGCCCTACTCGTGGTATCGATGTCAAGGTTAAGTCAGCTATATATTCACTAATGACTGAAATGAAAAAACAGGGCAAATCCATGATATTGATATCCGAAGAAATTCTAGAGTTACTAGGAATGAGTGATAGAATCCTCATAATGAAGGACGGAGCTATTAATGCCGATTTCATTAGGAATCCAGAACTTACTGAGGAAGACTTAATAAATAAGATGATTTAGGGGGGTGAACAATATGTCAGAAGTAAAAAATTTAGATTCAAATAATCAAGAAAAAAAGAGCTTTTATTCTACATTTAATGAAATCATGAATAAGCCTTTTACGCACACTATTCTACCAGTGATTGGACTTGTGATTGTAGTTATGTTGTTTGCAATATTGACAGGTGGTAAAATCATTGAACCTTTTAACGTTGAACTATTGCTCAACCAGACCTATGTTCTCATGATAGCATCTTCTGGTGTTTTACTAGTTATGACAATGGGTTCCCTAGACTTTTCTCAAGGCTCAATGCTTGCCATCGCATCTATTGTTGTTTGCTATTTGTCTAATTACAACCTCATTTTAGCGATTATAGGAGGTATTATTACAGGAGCTGCTATCGGTGCTATTAATGGTTTCTTTCTTGTGAAACGGAAAATAATGTCCTTCATCGTAACCATTTGTTCAATGTTCTTATTTCGTGGCGTTTGTGCATATCTTACTACTAATTCACCAGTTTATGCCAATGGAAATATTTATAAATTAAATACGATGCCATTAGAATTAGCCTTAACAGTTATTGTTTTGTTAATTGTGTTCATACTTTTCAATTTCACAAAGGTTGGAATAAACATTAAAGCAATCGGTGCAGGAGAAACAGGAGCTAGATTTGCTGGAATAAAAGTTGGTAAAACTAAATGGTTGATATATATACTTGCTGGAGCAATTACTGGGTTTGCTGCATTTATAAACGTAATCAAAGTCGGTTCGGTTACTTCTACTAGTGGTAATATGATGGAAACTCAAATTATGATTGCACTTGTTTTGGGCGGTTTGCCTATCTCTGGTGGCGCAAAGGTACGTTTCATTAATGTTATTTGTGGTGTTTTGACCTACAAAATTTTGTCAACTGGTCTTGTTATGATGGGATTTACTACCGAGATGCAACAGCTAATAGAGGGTATTGTATTTTTAATTGTTGTTGTACTCTTTAGTGATAGAAAGTCACTTCAAGTAATCAAATAACCATATTAAATTTTTCCCCATTCGTTCCATTGTAAAAAATAATCTTCAAACTTAGAAAAACAATAAGTTTGGAGATTATTTTTTTAGTTTGGGAAATAATAACAAATTGTTTGCATAAAACAACTTGTTATAAAATTCGAATTATTATTAATACTATATTTATAGTATTGAAAGGTGATTGCCAATTAAAATGATTGCAAAATAGAAAGGATGATTTTACAGATGTTAGATACAATAAATTTTCCTAAAAGCGTTCCGGCAGAAACTCAAGAAAAACAGCCTGGTTTGGAAAAACTCATGAATTCAAAACCTATTTGTGACGATCCTACTTATAATGGAAGTGGAAAATTAAAAGACAAAGTAGCGATAATAACTGGAGGGGATAGTGGAATCGGAAAAGCCGTAGCTATTGCATATGCCAAGGAGGGTGCGAAAACTGCTATAATATATAAAGATGAGCATGAAGATGCAACAGATACTAAAAAAATTATAGAAAGTTATGGCGGAGATTGTTTCTTACTTTATGGTGATATTGGAGAAGAAGCTTTTTGTAAAGAAGCTGTTAGAAAAGTTATTAGAAACTATCAAAAGATAGATGTTTTGGTGAATAATGCTGGCGAGCAACATACACAAGATAGTATAGAAAATATAAGCAAAGAGCAGCTTCTGAGCACCTTTAAAACTAATATATTTTCAATGTTTTATTTAACAAAGTACTGCTCTGCTTTTTTTAAAAAAGGTAGTGCAATTATAAATACAACCTCAATAACTGCTTATAAGGGAAACAAAACATTAATTGATTATTCAGCAAGTAAAGGAGCTATAGTTTCTTTTACAAGATCTTTAGCTTTATCTATGGCAGATAGAAATATAAGAGTAAACGCAGTTGCACCAGGACCTGTTTGGACACCACTTATTCCAGCATCTTTTTCTTTAGACAAGATTGGAGCATTTGGTTCTAAAACCTCATTTGGAAGACCAGGCCAGCCAGTAGAGCTTGCGCCTTGTTATGTATTTTTAGGTTGCAATGATTCTTCATATATTTCTGGAGAAGTTATCCATATTAATGGAGGTTGAAGCTGCTTCATAAAAATAAAGACAAAATAGCAAATATCGTGATAAAAAATAAAGCGGTGGGTATACTAAGTTCATGAGGTGAAATAACATGGATAAAATGATAAGTATATCTAAAGCAGCAAAAATATTAGGAGTAACAACAAGAACACTAAAAAGATGGGATGAAACAGGAGTATTGAAAGTATATAGAACAATAGGGAATCATAGAAGATATAAAAAGTCAGATGTTGAAGCTTTATTTGGATTAAATGATGAAAAAGAATCTTCAGAAGAAAAAGCATTTATATATGTAAGAGTATCAACAAAAAAGCAGACTGAAAGTGGTAATTTGGAACGCCAAAAGAAAAGATTAATAGCTTATTGTAAAGAAAAGAACTATACTATTAGCAGCATTTATGAAGAAACAGCCAGTGGGTTAAATGATTCACGAAAAGAACTAATAAAAATGTTTAGGCAACTAAATGAAGTTGACACAATAGTGATTGAATACACAGATAGACTTGCAAGGTTTGGGTATAAATATTTAGAGGAATTTGCCAAATCTTATGGTGTAAGAGTAGAAGCAGTAGAGCAAAAAGAGAAATTAGAGACTAATGAAGAAATGGTAAAAGATTTAGTTAGTATAGTAACTTGTTTTTCAGCTAGACTTTATGGTGAAAGAGGTGGAAAAAAGATAAGGAAAGCACTTAAAGAATTAGAAACAGAAAGGCAGGCTGAAAAAAATGAAAGTTACAATAAAAGCAATGCTAATTGAAGTTTCAGAAGAACAAAAATAAGTCATGATTAGATTAATGCAACAGCCATTTTTGATTGAATTTCTGTGAAAAAAATAATAATAGAATTGTTTAAATCAAGTATTTCTACAATTATAAAACTTTGAAATTTAAAATTTTATACAAATCCAAATAAAAAAGAAGGATTTTGCTCCCCTAATGGCGAAATAAATATTCGTAAAATACAAATTTGACGAAACTGGATGCAAGTTTAGTCCTTTTTACACAAAAAATGATTTTGGAGGTAAGCTAATATGAATTACAACATTCAAACCCTATTTGATTCAAAGGTACCAAGAGAGGTAAATGACTTTCTTAATTATTTGGGAACAATTAAAGGTAAATCAAAAAATACGATTTATAATTATAAAATTGAACTTTCTTTGTTTTTTAAATATTTATTACTGGCTAAAGGAAAAGTTGATCCGAAAACTGAATTTGACGAAATTGATATCAGTTCTATTGATGATGAATTTATAAGAAATATTTCTTTGTCAGATTTATACAGATTTATCGCCTTTGCGGAAAATTTTAGAAATAATAGCAATTATGCACGAGCTCGTAAAGTTGCAACTTTAAAATCTTTCTTTAAATATTTATTTACTAAAGCTAAAATAATTTCTTATAATCCTACGCTAGAGTTAGAATCTCCTAAAATACATAGTAGGAATCCTGTATATTTGACCCTTAGCGAGAGCAAAAGTTTATTAAATGCTGTTGAAGGTGCAAATAAAGAACGTGATTATTGCATATTAATTTTATTTTTAAACTGTGGAATGAGACTTTCTGAACTTGTTGGAATAAACCTTTCTAAATTTAGAGATGATACTTTGTCTATTATAGGTAAAGGAAACAAAGAAAGAACTGTATATTTGAATGAAATATGTATACAAGCTATAAAAAATTATTTACCTATTAGAAATAGTCAACTTTCAAAGGTAAAAGCTTCTGAAGATTTAGATGCACTCTTTTTAAGTAGACATAAAAAGAGAATTGATAAAAGAACGGTAGAAATTTTAGTTAAGAAATATATAAAAAAAGCAGATCTAGATAGTAATAAATATACACCTCATAAGCTTAGGCACACAGCTGCAACGTTAATGTATAAATACGGTGATGTAGATATAAGAAGTCTTCAACAAATTTTAGGTCATGAAAATGTTTCTACAACTCAAATTTATACTCATGTTGATGATGAAAAATTAAGACGAGCTGTTAAATCAAATCCATTAAACGATTTTGAATAGAAGAAACCGCTACATTTGGTAGCGGTTTTATTTTATAAATTTAGTGCGACTTCCCTCTTTTAATCACATAAAAACCTGGTGCTTTTTCTTCGATAAGTTTACTTTTCATTTCTTCGTCTTCTAATAATTCGTTTAATCCATCTATATCATCTATAAGTTCTAAATCAAATGGCAATTCATCGTCCTTTGTACTTTCATAATCATCATCATAATCATTTAAAAACTGAGATTCTTCTTCAAAATCCTCGTCTTCAAGATTATCTTCTTCGGATTGAAATTTTATTATTTCAGTTTCATCCTCTATTATTTTATCTATAAATACTGATTTAGAATCGTAGCCTTCAATATCCAAGCATTTTCCACAGTTATCACATATTTTATTTTTATCTAAATCACAAATATCGCAATCTCCGCAGTTTGTACAAACAGTATCCTCTTTAAAAATGCAATTTTTACTCATTTATTATTAACCTCACTTTTTCTAAGCATGAAGATTATTATAGCAGAATTAAAAAGTAATAGCAATATTGTTGCTATTACTTTTGAGTAGTTTACATAATAAATATTATGAAAAGAAGATGGATTAAAGCATATATTCACGAGTTAGCGGAATGTTGAAGCCACCTTTTTTAGTTGATTTAGTTAGTAGCACTTGGTAAACAGAAATAAAACCTAGATGAAAATTAATTGCACATCCAGTCATATATAAAAGCCATGTTCTATATATCTTTTCTGAGGAAAATTTTATAGCTTCATCTTTATTTGCTTGCAAGTTTAAAACCCAATGACTTAATGTTTTAAAGTAATGTTCTCTAAGGCATTCAACATCACAAACTTCATAATCTGTATCTTCCATTACATCTAAAACACCACTTATAGTATGTAATTCTCCTCCTGGAAAAATGTATTTATCTATAAAGTCGGCTTCTTCGCTGGAGATTATTGCATTTTTAGTATGTGTTATGCCATGATTTAAAAATAGTCCATCTTCTTTAAGAAGTCTATTCATTATTTTAAAATATTTTGGTAGATTTTTTATTCCTACATGTTCAAACATTCCAATACTAACTATTTTGTCGTATACTCCAGTTCCTTTTAAATCTCTATAATCTTTTAATTCAACGGTAACCTTAACTTCTAAATGCTCTTCTTTTATTCTTTCCCTCACATATTTATACTGTTCTTCACTTAAAGTTATTCCATGTGATGTTACTCCGTAATTTTTAGCAGCCCATATTATCATGGAGCCCCAACCACAACCTACATCTAATAAATTTTCACCTGGTTTTAGTCTAAGTTTTTTACATATATGATCGATTTTATTTTCTTGAGCTCTAGTTAAATCTTCTTCTTGGGTTTTAAAGTAGGCACATGAATATACCATGCTTGAACCTAGAAATAATTTATAGAAATCGTTAGAAATGTCGTAATGATGAGAAATGTTTTCTTTGTCTTTTTCCTTGGTATGCTTATTTTTTATTGGAAGTGATGATGTTTTTAGTAATAAGGTTATTTTATCTTTGTTTGAAATGTCTAAATTTTGCAATTCATCCTTTAAGCTGAGGGCTTTAAATATATTTCCTTCTATATCAAAGCTCTTATCCATAAAAGCTTCGGCAAATGTTAGACTAGTAGGATTAGAAATTATTTTTTTAAAACTTTCCTTGTCGTTAAATTTTAATATAAATTCTGGTTTCTCTGTATAAGTAATTGACTCACCATTCCAAAATTCAATATTAAAGTTTTTTTTAGTTTGCCTAAATATTTTTTCAATAGTAAAAATAAGTTCTTCATCTTTTTTATTTAGCTGTTTAGCGCACATAATGACATTACCTCCTAAATTGTAATAATAAGAAAATTGTAAACACTATAACTTTATTACTATTAATTATATTATAGTATTTACAATTTTTAAGTTCAAGTAAATTTTTAACAATTTTAACTTAAACAATTATGTTAATCTTTCTTTTTTTTAAAATTTAACTTTTCCATAACAGTAGTTAACTTCTTTGTATCAATTGGTTTGTTTGCATATGCTTCACAACCGCTATTAAAGGAACTTTGTACTAGTTCAACATCATTTAAGGCTGTAGTCATAATAACTTTAGTTCTTGAATCACCTTCTATTTTTCTCTGTTTTTCGATTTCTCTAATGGTTTTTAATACTTTAACACCATCGACTTTAGGCATCATAATATCTAGGCAAATTAAGTCATAAGGTTCATTTTCATCTAAAGCCATCAAAAACGCATCTAAGGCCTCAATTCCATCAACAGTTATATCACAATCACCATAATCAGACATAAATTTATTAATAAATTTTCTGCTAGATAAATCGTCTTCAACAATTAAAATTTTCATTTTAAACCCTCCCAAATACTTATGATTATATTATACTATAAATTTTATAAAAATTATTTTTAATATTTGTCATGTCTTTTTTTCTTGCACATAATTCGATTTTAAATGCTAAATTTTTTATTATCTTTAACTCTTTTTCTTCTGCAACCTCTTTAATTTGGTGTGCAAGTCTTTCGATTTCATAAAAAGATTCCCTTGAACTAAAATCTGACTGAACAAGCTCATTGATTAATTTCATATATTTAGTAAAGTAAATTTTAGTTTCATCATCTATTTCCATTTCTGAATTTTTAGGTTTGCTTCTTTCTAAGTATTCATATATAATGCCAGATTTATCAGGTGGTATCTTTTCTGATACCCTTCTTAAAATTTCATTAAGTATATCTATATCAACTGGTTTTGAAATATATTCATCCATGCCTTCAGATAAAAACTTTTCTCTATCTCCTTTTAGAGCATAAGCGGTAATTGCTATTATTTGTACATGCTCACCTGTTTCAATTTCTTGTTGTCTAATGATTCTAACTGTTTCTTCTCCATCTAATTCTGGCATTTGAATATCCATTAAAATAATATCAAATTTTGTTTCTTTTAATATTCTTAAGGATTCATAGCCATTTGATGCAGTTTTTACTTGAGAATATCCAAGTAATTGAAGCATTCGTTTTATCACTACCTGGTTAACTCTGTTATCTTCTACTAGTAAAACCTTCATATTTTCAGCATTTGGATTTAGTATTAAATCTCCTTTTGGCTTTTCTTCAACATATCTAGTTTCTTGAAGCTGTAAGGAAAAATAAAATTTACTGCCTTCTCCCTTTCGACTAATAACTTTAATTTCCCCACCTAGTAAATTTACAAGTCCTTGAGATATGGCAAGTCCAAGACCAGTGCCTCCATATTTTCTAGTAATGGAACCATCTACTTGACTAAAACTTTTAAACAAATATTTCATCTCATTTTCATCAATTCCTATGCCTGTATCTTCAACTTCAAATTTTAATTCATATAAATCATTTATATTTTTTATCTTTGTTACAGATAATGACACAATGCCTTTTTCTGTAAACTTCATTGCGTTAGACATAAGATTATTTAACACTTGGTTTATTCTATATTCATCGCCAACATATAGTTTTGGAATAGTATTATCTATTGTATATTTTAATTTTATTCCCTTTTGAGCTGCTGCCACAAAATGAGTATTGATTACTTTTTTTATTAAAGTATTAATATCAAACTGAATATTATCAATTAGTACTCTATCCGCTTCAATTTTTGACAAGTCTAATATATCATTAATTAGTGATAATAAAGTATCGGCACAATTTTTAACTATGTTTAAGTTCTCTTCTTGCTCGGAAGAAAGTTCTGTTCCTAGTGTTAAGGCAGTCATACCTATTATGCCATTAAGTGGCGTTCGTATTTCATGGCTCATGTTTGCTAAAAATTCGCTTTTAGCTTTGTTTGCAGTTTCAGCTGCTTCTTTGAGATTACGAAGTTTCATATTTGTATTTTTATATTCTGTAATATCTATTATCCCTATAAGCATTTTTTTTTGCTCATTTTCAATTATAGGAGTTATATTTATTTTAAACCATTTTATTTCCTGCTTACCTTTATCATTAATAATAGTAAATTTCATTTCGACTGATTCACTTGGAAGCCATTTTGTTTTAGTTTCATATATAAGACTTCTAAGTGCACAACTAGAGCATCTAGCTCCTTTACCGCACTTTTGTGGATCCAATATTGAATTAATACAAGAAAAGCTTTCTCCAATCATTATGTCAAAAACCTCTTCATAGGTTTTGTTAACCATGCTTAAAAAAAGTTTGTTTACATAGTTAACCTTTAAATTTTCGTTTATTATAATTATACTTATTGGCATAGAATCAATTAGTACTTGCATATTATCATTTTGAAACTCTAAGTTAACCATATAAATCAATCCTTTTCTTATAGTCTTTTTATTTGTAAACTAAGGAACAAATTTTTTCAGGTATGCTTTTCAATGGAAGCTGCTTTGAAACGCCACCAATATCATATGCTACCTTTGGCATTCCGTATACAACACATGATTTTTCATCTTGACCAATGGTAATGGCACCTTTTTCTTTCATTTTTAATAAACCTTTAGCTCCATCATAACCCATTCCAGTAAGAATTATACCAATAGCAGAAGAACCACAGGCTTCTGCAGCGGAATTGAATAAAACATCTACAGAAGGTTTATGACCATTTACTTTTTCTCCTTCAAAACATTCTACAAAATATGCATTACCTTTTCTTACTATTTTCAAATGTTTATCACCTGGAGCAATTAAAACTCTACCTTTAATTATTTTATCACTTGTTTCTGCTTCTTTTACTTCTAATTTACAAGAATTATTAAGACGATTAGCATACATTTTAGTAAAGCCTGGTGGCATATGCTGGACTATAACAATTCCTGGCATATCTTTTGGAAGCGCATGAATTATATCAAAAATAGCTTCTGTTCCACCTGTGGAAGCACCTATTGCTATAATTACATTATCAGCTTTTTCCATATTAGTACTATGTATTTCCTGACTTAAAGTAGAATTTTTAAATAGACTTACATTAGCCATAGAAGCTATCTTGATTTTGACGATCAGTTCATTTATAAATCCTTCCATTCCATTTGATGTCCTAATAGCGGGTTTTACAACAAAATCTACAGCACCAGCATTTAATGCCTCGAAAACATTATCGCTTAGTGAACTTACTATAACTGCCGGGAGTGGGTATTGTGGCATTAGACGTCTAATAAATTCAATCCCATTCATTTTTGGCATTTCTATATCACAAGTAATTACATCTGGCTCTAAATCTATAATTTTATCTCTAGCATCAAAAGGATCTGCTGCAGTGCCCACAACTACTATTCCGCTGTCTTTTCTTACCTCCTGAGATATAAACTCTCTAAATAATAAAGAATCATCAATAATAAGAACTTTAATTTTTCGTTTCTCTCTCATAGTAATCTATCCTTTCATATAAACAGATGGCATAATATATTTATATGGTATTTCTTCTTTATTTAAGGATTCTGATAAACCTATAAAAAGGTATCCGCCCTTTTCTGTCATATCATAAAACTTTTTTATTAATTTAAGTTTTGTAGCATTATCAAAATATATCATTACATTTCTACAAAATATAACATGGAATTTCTTTTTAAAAGGAAATTCATCCATTAAATTAAATACTCTAAATATAACTTCATTTTTCAATCTTGTACTTGCTTTAAATAGTTCACTGTCGATTTTATCAAAATAGGTTAGTTTCCATATTTCAGGGACATTTTCTAGAGAATCTGAACTGTAAATTCCTTTTTGAGCTATGTCAATTACATTTGGAGATATATCAGTAGCTAAAATTTTTTTGTCCCATAATGATTTTTCTTCTGCTAAAAAATCTTGTATTATCATTGAAAGCGTATATGCTTCTTCACCAGAAGAGCAACCTGCACTCCATATTCTCAAATCTCTGTTTTTAATATTTTTATGTAGCTGTGGCATTACAGTATTTTGAAAAAATTTAAAATGTTCAAATTCTCTCATAAAAAAAGTATGATGTGTAGTCACTTTATTTATTAAAATTGCTATTTCATCATTCGACTCATTAGAATAGACAAAGTCAAAATAATCTCTAAAGGAACAAAACCCTTTTTCTGTTATTATATTGCATAATCTTGCTTCTATTAGCTGTCTTTTAAATTCTAAGTTTATCCCATAATTTCTTTTTAAAAAAGAGGTTATTTCTATAAATTCATCGTCATTTAAATAAATCATATTGTTACCTATTAAATCTTTCTAATTAATATTTTTTAAAAAAGTGGAAAGCTAAAATAGAAATATATTATTTTCCATTCTGAACTTTCCACCTTTAGCACAGTTTTAGTACTTACCAAATTCGTTGTCACTTAAGTCGATGCGGGTTTTTTTTGGGGTAAACTGATCTCGCTCTATATCTTTTGGGCTTATATTTTTACTAAAGGAATTATTTGATGTACCATATGAATTTTGCCCGTTATTTTTAAGCTTGAAATTTGAAACCATTTCCTTTAATAATTGTGCCTGACTTGAAAGTTGTTCACTTGCAGCTGCACTTTCTTCAGCTGTTGCTGAATTTGTTTGAACTACTTGAGAAACTTGTTCTATTCCTAAATTAATCTGGGAAATTCCAGTAGCTTGTTCGTTTGAAGATGCAGCTATTTCAGAAATAATAGCTGTTGCTTTAGTAACACCATCTACAATTTCATATAATGCTTTTGCAGTATCATTTGCAATAGAAGTTCCTTTCTCAGTCTTTTTAATAGAGCCTTCAATTAAATCTGTCGTTTCTTTAGCTGCGTTTGCACTTCTAGCTGCTAGATTTCTAACTTCTTCCGCAACTACAGCAAAGCCTTTTCCATGTTGTCCTGCTCTTGCAGCTTCAACAGCAGCATTTAATGCAAGAATATTAGTTTGAAAAGCTATTTCATCTATTACTTTAATTATCTTTGAAATATTAGCGGATGCTTCATTAATTTCACCCATAGCCTTTAACATTTCTGTCATATGCATATTTCCTTTTTCTGCATTATCCTTCACAGTATGAGCAAGTTCATTAGCTTGATTTGCATTTATAGCATTTTCTTTTGTTTGAGCTGCTACTTCTGTTATAGATGCAGTCAATTGCTCAATAGCACTTGCTTGTTCTGTAGCACCTTGGGATAGAGCTTGGCTTCCTATTGAAACTTGCTCTGAGCCGCTTGAAACCTGTTCAGCAGAAATATTTATTTCTCCAAGTACATTATTTAAGGATTCAACTATAGTGTTTAATGAGTTTGAAATATTGTCAAATTCACCTTTAAAGTTATCAACTTCGTTAACAGAAAGATTACCTTCTGATATTTTCCCTAAAACTTCTGAAATCTTTCTGACTACGAATTTCAAGTCATCAGAAGTTTGATTTACAGCATTAGACAAAACCGCAAATTCACCTTTATACTCTCCATTAACAGAAGCATCTAAGTGACCTTTAGATATTTCATTCATAGCTTCTGTAACTTCTTTGATTGGACTTACAACAGCTTCGATTAGTTTATTTACTCCAGCCACAAGTTCACCCCAGCCACCAGCAAACTTATCGGAATTACCTCTAGTGTCAAGCTTACCTTCTTGAGTTGCTTTAATTAAAGTGCTTGTTTCAAGAAGTAACCCATTCATAACATCTATGCAGCTATTCAGGTTGTTTTTAATTTCGTTAAAATCTCCGTTGTAAGTATCAGTAATCTTAGGAGGAATATCTCCTTTACTTATTCTATCGATATATTCAGCTGTTACGTTAATTGGTGAAACAAAAGCATCTATTAACTTATTAACGCTAGCCACAAGTTTACCCCAGCCACCAGCAAATTTATCAGAATCACCTCTAGTGTCAAGCTTACCTTCTTGAGTTGCTTTAATTAAAGTGCTTGTTTCAAGAAGTAACCCATTCATAACATCTATACAGCTATTCAAGTTGTTTTTAATTTCATTAAAATCTCCGTTGTAAGTATCAGTAATCTTAGGAGGAATATCTCCTTTACTTATTCTATCGATATACTCAGCTGTTACGTTAATTGGTGAAACAAAAGCATCTATTAACTTATTAACGCTGGACACAAGTTCACCCCAGCCACCAGCAAACTTATCAGAATTACCTCTAGTGTCAAGCTTACCTTCTTGAGTTGCTTTAATTAAAGTGCTTGTTTCAAGAAGTAACCCATTCATAACATCTATACAGCTATTCAAGTTGTTTTTAATTTCATTAAAATCTCCGTTGTAAGTATCAGTAATCTTAGGAGGAATATCTCCTTTACTTATTCTATCCACATATTCAGCTGTTACATTTAAAGGTCCAATTAATGAATCTAAAGTATGGTTTATGCCATCTACAATTTTCTTAAAATCACCTTTATGTTTTGACACATCCGCTCTAATTGTTAGTTCACCTTCAACAGCTGCCTTTGATAGTATGTTCGTATCTTCGTTAAGATTTTTAAAGGATTTTATTATTTTTTTAAATGAAATCGCTAAATTGCCTATTTCATCTTTCGACTTAATATCTAATTCAACATCTAGGTTTCCATCTGAAATTTCATTTGCTGCCTTCATAAGTTGTCTAACAGGTTTTGTTATGGCATTTGCTATAAATATTGAAAGAACAATAGCTACAATAACAGAAATTAATACAACTACTCCCATAACAATATTCATAATGGCAGAATAAGAATTATCGCTTGAAACGCTAGCTTTTGCATTTGATGAATTATAATCTATAATTTTTTGAATAGTGCTATCTAATGCATTTGCATCTGGTGTTAAATTAGAAACCATAGATAAAATTTCTGCACTGCTTTTTCCTGCCTGTGAGGCTGTTACAATATTGGAGGTACCGTTTTTTAAGGTATTCCATTGTGATTGTGCAGTTTTGAAGTTGCTTAAATCTTGAGAGGCAAAAATAGTATTTTGGTATTTACTCAAATTGTTGTCTAAATCAGTTATATCTGAATTAATATTTTGATAATATTGACTTTTATCGCTATTATTAAAAATAACTAAATTTCTAAGTTCAATTCTAAGGTTTAAAAAATCCGTTTGGACCTTTCCTATTCTGATTACTCCTAATGTGCTATTATTATATAGTGCATTTTCATGAGAGCTAAAGGATTGTAAATTAAAAATGCTAAAAACACCAACAACCACAGTCAATATAGCAATAATAATAAATCCGGTAAGTATTTTTACATTTAATTTCATGTTATTAAAAAACCTCATCGTAAAATTCCCCCTAATTTTTATATTTTTCTGTATACTTGGGCATTAGAAACTACTGGCTCAAATAAATGATTTAGGGCTTTAGGAAGCTTCTGCGTTTGTTCCATTGCTAAAAACCCTCCAGCCATAAGTGCTTCGTAATACATTTTAATTACATTAATTCTTTCTTCTTCATTAAAATGAAGAAGAACATTTTTGCAAATAATCAAACCAAAATCGTTACTTGGCATTTTTAATGAAAGTAAATCATGTTTCTTAAATTGTACAGATGTTCTAATTTCATCAATTAATTTATATTGACCTTCTATTTTATCTACTTTAAAATATTTATTAAATATTTCTTTTGGAATACGTCTTATTTGTTCCTCTTTATATACGCCTTCCTCGATAATTTTTTCAAATTGATTATATTCATCTATATCTGTAGCTAATATTTTAATATTTCTAAAGTACATATAACCCATGGTTTCTCGTAAAATAATTGAAAGTGAATAGGGTTCTTGTCCCATTGCACAACCGGCATCCCAAATTTTTATAAATTGTTTAGTTTTTAGGTAAGGTAAAGTAAAATCTCTTATGACTTCTAAAGTTTGAAGATCTCTAAAAAAATAAGTAAAGGCCATTTATAAATTTTCCTTAAGCCTTAGTATTTAAAGCTTCTAACTCATCTTCCTCTAGAAGCTTATCACAATCGATTAGAAGTTTTACATCATTCCCAACTTTGCCTATACCTTTAATGTATTTATTTGCATTATCTCCATTGCCATTTATTGTTGGTGCCGGTGAAATATTAGTTTCCTCAATAGTTAAAACTTCAACTACTCTATCAATAATAAGACCTATGGAAATACTATTTATATCTACTACAATTATGCAAGTTCTATCATCATAATCTTTTTCTTCCTTTTTAAATTTTAATCTAACATCCATTACAGGAATAATCCTTCCTCTTAAGTTAATAACACCTCTTATAAAGTTTGGCATTTGAGGAACTTCTGTAATAGGCTCCATTCCTATAATTTCAATTACGTATTTTATATCGATACCATATGAACCGTCTCCTAGCAAAAAAATTAAAAATTTATCTTTTTGCGTATCTTCTTCCAGTTCCATCATTTCTTCTGAAAATTCTGACATAAGTACTTCTCCCTCCTCTTTTACTGATTGACGATTTCAGACACATCAAGTATTAAACTAATATTTCCATCTCCAAGCAGTGTGCAGCCACTGACTCCTTTAACATTTTTAATATAATCAGGTAATGCTTTGATTACAACTTGCTGTTCACCTAAAAGTTTATCTGCAAAAATACATTTTGTCTTTCCTCCATCTTCAACCATAATAACAATCCCATCTTCTATATTTATAGTTTCAGTACGTATGTTATAAATTTCATGGAGCCTTAAAATTGAATAACAATCCCCTCTTATAAGTATCATTTCTTTATCATTTAAATCTTTTACTATTTCCTCTTTTCTAATAATAAACGATTGCCTAATAGAGGTTACTGGAAGTGTAAAGTTAGTGTTGCCTACCTTTATTGTCATTCCATCAATAATTGCAAGAGTCAATGGGATTTTGATTGTAATAGTAGTACCTTGCTCTCTCTCGCTGTCAACAGTAACAGAACCTCTGATTTTTTCTATTTCCTTTGTAACTACATCCATCCCAACTCCTCTGCCAGAATATTCAGTCACATTTTCGTTTGTTGAAAAACCAGGAACGAATATTAAAGAATATATTTCTTTATCAGAAAGTTCATGATTTTTATCTTTTAAAAGCCCGTTATTCTTTGCCTTTTTTAATATTTTATCTTTATCTAAACCTTTTCCATCGTCTTTAATAATTATTAGTACCTCGCCACCGGTATTTTTAGCTTCAATAATTATTTTGCCTTTAGGGTGTTTTCCTATTGCTGTCCGTTCATCAGAACTTTCGATTCCATGATCCATTGAATTTCTTACAATATGCATTAATGGATCACTAATATGTTCAATTATATTTTTATCAACTTCCGTATCTTGTCCAATTAATATAAGTTCAGCATCTTTTTCAAGCTTTTTACACATATCTCTAACGATTCTATTCATTTTATTTAGAGTTGGCGATAATGGAACCATTCTGATGGACATAACAACATCTTGAAGATCATTTAGCCTTTTCCTGTGTTGTCTAGCTGCTTTATAAAAGCTATCTAAATTTAAACCTTGCAGGTCCGAATTTTTTGTTACCATAGCTTCAGAAATTACAAGTTCTCCAACTAAATCCATAAGCTTATCTAATTTTTCCACATCAACATTTATTAAATTTTGCTTATGAGTTGGTTGAGTTGCAGTTTGTTTTATTTCTTTTTTTAATTCTTCTTTAGAAATTTTCATTGAATTTGTGCTTTCAATAACTTTACTCTCATCGATAGTTTCTTCAATTTCTAATCTACTAAGAAAAATAGTTTGACTAAAATAATCATTTAACTCATCCTTTGTATGTTTGCTAGTAAAAGAAACTAAAAATCCTTGCTCTCTAATTATTTCGCAACTATCGTTATTTTCTATGATATCTTCAGGATAAAAATATATTACATTTGCTATTTCTTTTAAATTATGAACCACAGTAAAACATCGTATATTTTCCATTTCACAATTTGCTTCGAAAAATAATTTTACAGTGTAACACTGTTCATTTGAAATAGTGCTTTTATCATTTGCAATATAAAATTTCGTAGATTCAGATGAACTTACTAGTTTTTCTTCTTTTTTAATTTCATTAGTTTCTCCATTAGAAACTTTAAGTGAATTTAAAAAGTCATCTGCCTTATTTATAAATTGTGTAAAATCTCCGTCTGCTTCGTGATTATTATCAATTTTATCCGTTTCTTCTTTAATTAAGTCACTGCCCTCCAACATCATATCTGTAAGCATAGAGTAATCGATATTGTTAGGTTTTGATTCTCGTATAAAATAAAATATATCTTCAAGCTTGTGAGAAATACGAGAAATATTATCAAACATCATCATTCCAGAAGAGCCTTTAATTGTATGCATAATTCTGAAAATTTCGTTTATATCAGGTTCTGTTAAAGTTTTTTCCTTCTCGCTGTTCATTATTAATTGTTGTAATTTCTCAATCATTTCGAAGGTTTCAAATATAAACAAATCTAACATAGGTTCCCTGCTACTCATAAGCACACCACCTTCAATACTTATTAGAATATGCTAATAGCTTTTAATAAAGTTTCATCTCCAAAAGGTTTTACTATAAAACTTTTGGCACCAAGAATGACTGCTTGTCTAACTTTTGTTTCTTGGCCTAATGCACTTACCATAATAACATTTGCCTTAGGGTCATATTTCATTATTTCTTTTAAGGTTGCTATTCCTTCCATTATTGGCATCGTAATATCCAGTGTAATTATATCTGGTTTCTTTGACTTGTATAATTCTAGTCCTTTTAAGCCATTTTCTGCTTCCCCAACAACTTCATATCCATTTTTCTCTAGTGCAGTTTTTAAAGCAAGTCTCATAAACTCAGCATCGTCAACAACTACAATTTTTTTCATAAATATACCCCCCAAAAATCATAATAAATTCAATATATTACTTACAACCTCAACTGTCTTTTCTTTTAATGAAAAGGAATAGTTGGAAAATCTCCATTTTGATATAATTCTCCCATATGTACCTACTAAAATATCAGTTAGATTTTCTGCAGTTATATTATTGCTTATATTTCCACTCAATTGCCCATTTTTTATAAGTGAATTAATAAAATTAATTCTTTTGCTATGAATCTCTTTTAGTTTTTCAGATATTATTTCTTCGTATAACAAAACAGAATAACTCATATATACAGATGTAAGCGCCGGATAACTTTCAAAATATTGCGAAAGTAAATCTAATGAAGCTATTATTTTTTGTTTTTCTGTTTCGGTGCTATTTTCTATAGTATTATATATATTATTATCATATTTTGAATAGTAATTAAGAACTTCTAATAGCATCTCATCTTTGCTTTTGAAGTGTTTATATATAGCTGCTTCAGTTATATTTTCTCTTTTAGCAATTTCTTTTATAGAAAGTTCTTTTAATCCTATTTCATTAATTAAATCGATAATACTAAATACTATATTTTCTTTTCTTGTGATTAACGTAGTTTTCATAAAAATCACCTTTTAGTAAGTTAATATTTACTTACTATTTTAAAACTTT
>JAJXWJ010000123.1 GCA_021781655.1 Bacillota bacterium
ATATGTTGAAATATAGAGTTGATATGCTTAGTAATTCAATTGTTGAAGCAGAAAATACACTGTTTTTAGCTTTAGATTATGCAGAAAATTGCACTTTAATAAAAGAAGTAGCCGAAATTTCAATATTGATTGGAAAGTTTTATATTGATGTAGGTAATGATAAAAAAGCAACATTATATTTAGATAAAGGGGTAGATTTATTTAAAAAACTCGGTATTCTAAATGATTTATAATAATAAATTAGGTGTGTGAATTATGGAGATATTATCGATTGGTGAGAAAATAAGAAGGGCTAGAATTTATAAAGGATTAAAATTAAAAGACATTTGTGGAGAGTCGGTTTCTATTTCAAAAATGAGCTGTATAGAAAATGATAAAATAGATGCAGAAGAATGGATTTTAGACATTGTAGCACAAAAATTAGATATAGATTCGGATTATTTAAAGCAAGATGTTGAAGCACAGTTAATTCTAAATTTAAATAATGAATGTGTCAATTGTAAGGAAAATGAAAAAGAAAAAAACATTAACTATAATTTGAGTATTGCCAAGGAATACGGTTATTACGATATTGCTTTTAAATTAAGTCACTTGCTTTTTGCTTTTTATTTAGAAAAAAATAATTGCGATATGTGCTTTAAAACTGTTCCTGATTATTTTACTATGTTCATCAATTCAAAAGATGAAAAAAATAGATTAGTATATTTTTTTGATATTGGAGAGTATTTTTCATTGATAAGAGAATATGATCAGGCCGCAAATTACTATAAAAATGTAAGGTTGGAGCTTCTAAGTATAGATCCTGATCAATACGATATGCTTGGTGAGGCAACGTTTAAAGAAGCTTTATGCTATTATTTTACAAAAGAATACAATAAAGCATATAATATTTCCAATACGATGATTAAATATAAGGATTACGTAAAAGATGGTTATGTAATAGCTAGAATATATGGCCTGATTGGACTATTATGTGTTAAGCTTGGGTTTGAAAATTATATTGGTTACGAAGAAGAGTCCTATAGTTTATGCGCTAACAACTTAGAGTATAAAGCAAATATCTCGTATTTTTTTGCAAAGGCAATGGTGGAAACAAAGTTTGAAGACAAAGTTTATGAACATATAGAAGAGTCAATCAAATTACACCCAAAGGAAAATAAGAAAAAGTATTATGAATTTATGTTTGGTATAGTAGAGGTTTTGATTAAAATTAAGAAATATGATGAAGCATTAAAATATTGTGATTCGATTTTAAATTACTCTATTCAAATGAATATAAATAATTTTATTGAAAAAGCCTATTATCTAAAAGCTATTTTGATGGATAAACTTGATAATATGAATATGTGTGAAATGTATATGAATTTATCCTTTGATATGGTTTTGAAAATAAATGATAAAGAAATGATAAACAAGCGATATTTGGATATGGCAAAAATGTATTATAAATTAAAAAATAGCAAGGAAGCTATAAAATATTTTAATTTAATTTTACAGTCTGAGAAAAAGTTATAAAACGAAGGGAGTAATATATATTGCTCTCTATTTTTGCAGTTTAAAATTTTCGAAACAGTTGTATAATACTATTAGAGGTGATAATTATATGAATGTAGAAAAATTGACAATTAAGGTGCAGCAAGCAATAAATGATTCACAAATTTTAGCTGTAAATAATAATCATCAATCTATTGATAATATTCATCTATTTATGGCTTTAATAAATCAAGATGATGGTTTAATACCTAGCATTTTTAGTAATATGAAAATCGATTTAAGGAAACTTAAGGATGACACTCAAAACGAAATAAATAAAATGCCAAAGGTTTTAGGAGAAGGAGCTAACAATTCATCATTATTTGCAACGAGAAATTTTGAATTAACCTTTGCAAAGGCTGAAAAAATAGCTAAAGATTTTAATGATAGTTATGTAAGTGCAGAACATATTTTACTTGCAATGATGGAACTAAGTTCAAGCGATCCTGTTTCGAAAATATTAAAGGAAAATGGTATAAAAAAGAATGACTTTCTTAATACCTTAGCGAAGGTAAGAGGTAGTCAAAGAGTTGAATCTCAAGATCCAGAAGGTACTTATGATGCACTTTCAAAGTATGGAAGAAATTTAGTTGAGGAAGCTAAAAAGCATAAGCTTGATCCTGTTATAGGAAGAGATGATGAAATTAGAAGAGTTGTAAGAATCCTTTCTAGAAGAACTAAAAATAATCCGGTTTTAATTGGTGAGCCAGGAGTAGGTAAAACAGCTATAATTGAAGGACTTGCAGAAAGAATAGTTAGAGGAGACATACCAGAAGGGTTAAAAAACAAAATAATTTTTTCTCTTGATTTAGGTGCACTTATTGCTGGAGCAAAATATAGAGGTGAATTTGAAGAAAGACTTAAAGCTGTTTTAAAGGAAGTTCAAAATAGTGATGGAAGAATAGTTTTATTTATAGATGAAATTCACACAATAGTGGGGGCAGGAAAGACAGAAGGAGCTATGGATGCAGGCAATTTAATAAAACCAATGCTTGCTAGAGGAGAACTGCACTGTATAGGAGCTACTACCTTTGATGAATACAGGAAATATATTGAAAAAGATAAGGCTTTAGAGCGTAGATTTCAGCCTGTAATCGTGGCAGAACCTACTGTAGAAGATTCGATATCTATACTAAGAGGATTAAAGGAAAGATTTGAAATTCATCATGGTGTTCGAATTCATGATTCCGCAATTATTGCTGCAGCCAAATTATCTCAAAGGTATATTACAGATAGATATTTACCAGATAAGGCTATAGATTTAATAGACGAAGCTGGAGCTATGATTAGAACGGAAATAGATAGTATGCCAGTAGAGATGGATATACTAAAAAGAAAGATTTTTCAAATGGAAATTGAAAAAGAAGCTTTATTAAAGGAAAAGGATGAAGCATCAAAAGCGAGACTTTTAATTTTAGAAAAGGAATTAAGTGAATTAAAAGAAAAAGATAAAGAAATTACTGCTAAATATGAAAAAGAAAAATCAGAACTTTTAGAAATTAAAGATTTAAAGACGAAATATGATGAAGCACAAGGAGCAATTGAAAAGGCAGAAAGAGACTATGATTTGAATAAGGCTGCAGAGTTAAAGTATGGCACAGTACCAAATCTTTTAAAAATGATAAATGAGAAGGAAGAAATTTTAAAAAAGAGAAAAGAGAATTCTTTATTAAAAGAAGAGGTTACAGAAGAAGAGATATCTGAAATTATTTCAAGATGGACTGGAATCCCTGTTTCAAAATTGGTGGAAGGGGAAAGAAAAAAATTAATGGTTTTGGAAGATACCTTAAAAGAAAGAGTGATTGGACAAGAAGAAGCGGTAACGTCAGTTTCAAATGCTGTAATAAGAGCAAGGGCGGGACTTAAAGATATGAAAAAGCCAATTGGATCATTTATTTTTCTTGGACCTACAGGTGTTGGAAAAACTGAACTTGCAAAAACTTTAGCTAAAGTACTTTTTGACAGTGAAGAAAATATAATAAGGATCGATATGTCAGAATATATGGAGAAATATTCAGTTTCAAGACTAATTGGTGCACCACCAGGATATGTAGGTTACGATGAAGGAGGGCAATTGACTGAAGCTGTTAGAAGAAAACCGTATAGTGTAATACTTTTCGATGAGATTGAAAAAGCTCATGAAGATGTGTTTAATATATTTTTGCAAATATTAGATGATGGAAGACTTACAGATAATAAAGGGAAAACTGTAGATTTTAAAAATTCAATTATAATAATGACTTCAAATATTGGAAGTAGTCATTTATTGTTAAATAAAAAGCAAGATGGCATAGATGAAAAAATCAGATTAGAAGTTATGGGAGATTTAAAAGAAAGATTTAAACCTGAATTTTTAAATAGACTTGACGAAGTTATTTTGTTTAAGCCATTATCTGTAAAAGAGATAACAAAAATAATAGATATATTTATCGAAGATATAAAAAGAAGACTTAAAGAAAAAAATATAGATATTATTGTTAAGGATGATGTAAAGGAACTTATGGCAAAGGAGGGCTATGATCCAGTTTACGGTGCAAGGCCGCTAAAAAGATATATTGAAAACAGTTTGGAAACACTAATAGCAAGAAAAATAATTTCTGGAGAAATTTATGATGGTATGACTATAGAGGTAAATTTGAACAATGATAATATTGTTATAAACCGATTATAGAAATTTTATTAGCATATTGTGGTATAATAAGTATAAAATATAAAATTGATGGAGGGTTAAAATGGCGATTTTAGTTTGTGGCGGAGCAGGGTACATTGGAAGTCATATGGTAGCTAAGCTACTGGAAAGTAATGAGGAAGTTATAATTTTTGACAATTTTCAAAAAGGTCATATTGATTCTATTTTAGGTGGAAAACTTTACGTAGGAGATTTAAGAGATAGAAAGGCTTTAGATAAGGTTTTTTCAGAAAATAAGATAGAAGCGGTAATAGATTTTGCAGCAGACTCTTTAGTAGGAGAAAGTGTAGAAAATCCATTGAAATATTTTGAAAATAATATTGGTGGTACTGTAAATTTACTTCAGGCTATGAGAGACTACGGAACAAAATATATTGTTTTTTCTTCAACAGCTGCTACATATGGTGAACCTGAAAACACACCAATATTAGAATCTGATAAGACATTTCCAACAAATCCGTATGGGGAATCAAAATTAACAGTAGAAAAAATATTAAAGTGGACAGATAATGCATATGGCATAAAATATACTGCATTAAGATATTTTAATGCAGCTGGTGCACATATTAATGGAAAGATCGGTGAAGATCATAGTCCAGAAACACACTTAATTCCTTTAATACTACAAGTAGCTCTTAACAAAAGAGATAGTATTAAAATATTTGGAAATGATTATGACACTGAGGATGGCACATGTATAAGAGATTATATACATGTGTCTGACCTAGCAAGTGCACATCTATTAGCACTAGATAGGTTAAGAAAAGGAAATGAAAGTGCTATTTATAATCTTGGAAATGGAAAAGGTTTTTCTGTTAAAGAAGTAATTGAAGTGGCACGAAAAGTAACCAATATAAATATTAAGGCTGAAATGGCTGAAAGACGAGCAGGAGATCCAGCTATTTTAATTGCTTCGTCTGAAAAAGCAATTAAAGAATTAGGCTGGAAGCCGGAATTTAATTCATTAGAGACTATAATAGAAACTGCTTGGAATTGGCACAAAAATCATGTTAATGGATACGAAAGATAAAAATAAGAGGTATGAGTGGAAAGCTCATACCTCTTTAATAATAAACCTATATAAAAATTACAATAAGATTTTACTAATTTGTTTCTCTATCTATTATAAACTTCTTAGCCTTTAGTTCAAGTTCATCATTTAATGGTTCAAGGTTAACTTCACCATATTTTAATTGTAATGCAGTTTTCAAAAGTTTGTCTGCCAGTTCAGGATTTTTAGATAAAAATGATCCGTGAAAATAAGTTCCATAAGTGTTTTTATATATACATCCCTCTAAACCATCCTCACCATTGTTTCCATATCCTTTAATTACCTTTCCTAAAGGCTTTAAGTCATTAATATATGTCCTTCCAGAATGGTTTTCAAAACCTACAAAAACGTCACCGGTTTCTTCATCCTTTGCAACTGTATTTCCAATAAATCTTGTATCTCCACCATCTGTATAAATATCTAAAATTCCAAGACCAGAAAGTTTAACTCCATCTGGAGTTGTATAATATTTACCAAGAAGTTGATAGCCGCCGCATATAGTTAAAAATACCTTGCCACAGTTTATATATTCATCAATACCTTGTTTTTTTGTCATAATTAAATCTTCAGATACTATCGATTGCTCATAATCTTGTCCACCACCAAAAAAAACAATATCATAATCGCTTGCTTCGAAATTATCTTTTAAAGAGAGGTTGATTATATTTACTTTAATTCCCCTTTGTTCTGCACGGCTTTTTAAAATGAGTATATTGCCTACATCTCCGTACACATTTAATAAATCGGGATAAAGATGACAAATATTAAGTTCCATTTTTTCACCACCATAAAATATTAAGTAGTTTTACTACCAAAGTTTTTGTATTAATCCTTTGCTGTGAAGAAATTTTCTGAAATCAATCATAGCAGTATAGGTTGCTAATATATATATAGCTTCTCCGGTGCTACTTTCTATATTTTTTAATATATTTTCATAGCTTTCGCATAGTTTAAAATCATTTTGATTTATTCCAGAAGTTTTAAGTCTCACAGCCATGTCGTAAAGCCTTATTCCACCAATAATAGTTTCTGATATATTTAAAGAAGAAAGCTTCTCAAAATTGACATCCCATATCCAAGATATATCTCTTCCATCAGCATAATTATCGTTTAATAAAAATGCCAAAGTTAATTTTCTTTTATCTAGCGAAAGTGTATTTAGAGCCTCGTCATAGCCAGCAGGATTTTTAACAAGAATAATTTTAACCTCTTTATTATTAATTTCTATAGATTCTTGTCTTCCAAAACTGCTTTTAACGCTTTTAAGGCAGTTGAAAATAATCGAATTATCAACACCTAAAGCTTTAGCAGTACTTAAAGCAGCGAGTGCATTATAAATATTATAAACACCCGATTGGTTAATATAATACTCAAAGCCATTAATTGTTACCATAGAGCCAGAGGTAGTAAGTTCTAAAACATTATCTACATAAAAACTAAGGTCAGGACGTTTGTAACCACAATTTGGACAATGAAATTTTCCTAAATGATTATACGTAATGAAATCATATTTATAACTATGTTTGCACTTTTTACAAAACTTAGCATCAGCGTTTGTATCAACAATTTTATTTTCATTAAGTGCAAAATCAAAACCAAAAAATAATTTTTTGTTTGGAAGCTCTAAATCACCTAGAAGGGATTCGTCTCCATTTAAAATTAAAGTAGTAAGTGGAACATTTTTAATTCCTTCTATTATTTTGTTTAAAGTTGTATAAACTTCTCCGTATCTATCAAGTTGATCTCTAAAAAGATTAGTAACAATAATTATATTTGGATTTACATATTGTGTTATGAGCTTTAAATTTGCTTCATCCACTTCGATTACTGCATATTTTTCTTTACTAGAAAAATGAAATTTGTAGTTATGTATAAAACAAGAAGTGATTCCTGGTTTTAAATTTGCACCTGTTTCATTTGTAATTACGTCTTTACCGCTGTCTTTAAGCATATTATAAATGATGCTTGTAGTAGTTGTTTTCCCATTCGTTCCAGTGATTAAAATAACATTGTAATTTTTTGTTACGGTTTCTAAAATGTTTTTATCAATTTTTAATGCGATTTTACCAGGGAAATTAGTTCCGCCTTTAAATAAAAATTTAGATAACCGTATAACTAATTTTGAAATAATAATACTAAAAAATGAATTGATCTTTATTTTTAACACCTCCAGAATAATTGAAAAATATGAGTTAGTAACTATTAAATAAATAACAATATCAATTTTAGCTCATAAAATTGATATTGTCCATTAGTACATAAAATATACAATTGATTTGCTAATATAAAAATTTACTTAGGGAATAATAACTTAAATTAAAATTATAGGAGGTGACAGCTGCTTGAAAAAGTAATGACAAAATTGAATAAAAAGAAACAAATTGAAGGGAGGTAACCCTGGTTTTTGTGGTAATTTGTGAATAAAAGGCAAGATAAAGGATAATACTATATGTGAAAAGTAAATATGTCGCAAAGACACGTAGTGAAAGTCGGGCATATATATAATTACTTTTTATAGGGATTGCTAACAGCTTTAACTCT
>JAJXWJ010000124.1 GCA_021781655.1 Bacillota bacterium
CAGTTATAAAAATGTAAGCAAAAATAGAATAAAACACTACTTGGAATATAGAATTAAATGCTACCAATGCTGCAGCATATTCATTATCACCATCAGCAAGACTGTTCCATACTATAACCATTGCTATGCATCTAGCAAGACCTATTAATATCAATCCAACCATTAAAGCAGGATAATTTCTTAAAAATAACACTGCTAAAGAAAACATTAATATAGGTCCAATAATCCAATTTTGAACTAAGGATAGTGTTAAAACTTTTGGATTCCTAAAAACTTTATGAAGCTCCTTATAGTTTACTTTAGCAAGTGGTGGATACATCATGATAATAAGCCCTATTGCTATTGGTATAGATGTTGTTCCAATAGAAAGACTGGATAGCCAATCAGAAAAACCTGGGAGAAAATACCCTAATGCTATTCCAACTGCCATTGCTATGAAAATCCATAATGTAAGAAGCCTATCAATAAAGGTCAACTTTCCTTTCGACATATTTAATTCACCTCCAATTCATTATATTTATTTCTTGTCGCTACAATTATTTGCATTGCATTCCTTCAAATCTGAGCAAACTTTACCACTTTCTTTATACTGTTTTAACCTTTCTTTATCCTTATTATACAAATCCATGGCTTGCAATTGATTTTCTAGCAGATTTTTTACAAAAGAATATTGTTCTAATGCATCTATATTAATCCTATAGTAAATCCATTGAGCCTTCTTCTCATAGATTATTAATGACGCATTTTTCAAGGCTGTAAGATGTCTCGATGCGTTTGACTGATTAATATTTAATAAATACTCTATCTCACCAACACATAACTCACTAACCATTAATAAATTTAAAATTCTAACTCGTGTTTCCTCGCTTAGAGCCTTTAATATTTGCATTAAATCCATCGTATTACCTCCCTTCGCTTAAGCATATCAATTATATGCTTATATTCGTTTATACTCATATAATACTTTAAATATGATAAACTTGCAATATATTTTAAATGCCCTTTATTCCAATCCTCCCAAGAAGGTGCTGTTGTCTGAAAGGTTGCTTTGCCTGTTTGAATTCCTTCTAAATAAATCCTTGAAACCTGTCCCCAATCTGTAAATGTCATTTCATCTATTATATAATCCATAATTATAACAATCCTTTCATAGCACAATATTTATTTTGTTTTACAATATCAATTAGCAATTGTAACCCTTCATGAACTATTTCCTTTTTCTCTACTGCTACCATTGAGATTAAATTATTATAGTAATCCATCATACTCTGCTCAATTTTTTCAAATATTGTTTGTCCATTATTACTTAAACCTATTTTTATACATCTTCTATTTTCTGGGTGAGTTTCCCTTGTTACATAATCAAGAATTACCAGGTTATCAATTGTTCTACTAATAGTACTTTTATCAACATTTAGTGATTCTGCTAATGCATTTAATGTAATTTCTTTTGCTCTTCCAATTTCAACTATGGCATGACACTGAGTAAGAGTAACACCTGAGCAGCAAGCCCCACTTCTCTCAAGCAGTCCAAGATTTCTTACAAGAATTCTTACTATTTCTCTTAAATTATTCCCATCAATATTATCCATTTTATTCACCTCACTTATATTGTATGTTACAACAGTTGTATTTTGCAATACAATATTTATACCTTTTTTCGACAATGAAAATAATACGGACCATATCTTCTATAGTCCGTAATCAATACTCTCCTTTTAAAAATCACTATATCAATTTATAACTCAATCCACAATTCCATATTATTTAAATGAATTTATCCACAAATCCTTCACACTGTGTTAGTCTTTTGCAAAACTTTAAGTTTTGAAACAAAAAGATTTTTTTTATTTTTATTTTTTGTTCAATTTTTTACATTTCTAACCTTACCTTAAAGTTCTCTTCTTCCTTCAAGGGCTTTAGATAAAGTAACTTCATCAGCATACTCTAAGTCCCCACCAACAGGGATTCCATGAGCAATTCTAGTAACCTTTACTCCTAATGGTTTTAAAAGCTTTGAAATATACATGGCAGTTGCCTCCCCGTCTACATTAGGGTTTGTTGCTACGATTACTTCTTTTACTTCATCCTTCATTCTGCTTACTAATTCTTTAAGCTTTATAGAATCCGGTCCTTTACCTGCCATAGGTGAAATTACTCCATGCAGAACATGATACACACCATTGTACTCTTTAACCTTTTCCAAGGTATTAATGTCCTTTGGTTCTTCCACCACACAAATTACACTTTGATTTCTGCTTGGATTTGAACATATGGCACAAGGGTCTGTATCTGTATAATTTCCGCAAACCGAACAGTACTTTATTGTTCCTCTAGCCTTAATTAGAGCATGTGCAAAACCCTCAACCTCTTCCTTAGGCAAATTAAGTACATACAAAGTTAATCTTTGAGCTGTTTTATAACCTATGCCAGGAAGTTTTGCAAACTCTTCTATTAGTTTTTCTATTGCTACGGGATAAAAATCCAAATTTTTCACCTCATATACTAAAGGAGGCTGCCATAAGACAACCTCTCCTTTTTCTTAATTACATTAATATACTTTAGAACATTCCAGGAATATTCATTCCGCCAGTCATTTTTTTCATTTCACCAGATGAATCATCCTCTGCTTTTTTAAGTGCTTCATTTACTGCAGAAATTATTAAATCTTGTAGCATTTCCACATCATCAGGATCAACAACCTCAGGTTTGATTTTTATATCAGTAACTTGTTTTTTACCTGTTACTGCTGCAGTAACTGCTCCACCACCTACTGATGCTTCATAAATTTTATTTTCTAATTCCTTTTGCATATCTTCCATTTGCTTCTGAAGCTTTTGTGCCTGCTTCATTAAATTATTCATGTTTCCTCCGCCCATTCCTGGGAATCCACCTCTTGCCATGTTTATAAACCTCCTAATATTTGTTTAGGTGCTATATGCTACCTATAAATTATCTAATTTCAATAATTTTTATTTTACCATTTTACTCATCATTCATCAATAATATCCACAATTTCTTCACCAAAAGTTTGTTTTATTATTTCTTCTGGGGATAACTCACCTTGATTGCTGTCATTATCCACAGTCAACTTAACTCTTACCTTCTCTTTTAACATTTCAGAAAAAATTTCTTCAACCTTGCTTAAGTTATCCTGTTTTGCAAGATTTTGCTTGCTAAAATTATAATTTTTATCAAATTTAATTTCTATTATACTATTTTTGCAGCTTACAGGCTCACCGTTACTTAAATGTACCCCAATTACTATCATTCGTCTTGCCTTGAAGGTATCTAAAATATCCTTCCATATTTTCCGAACATGTTCTAACGTTAATTTTGATTCTTTATTTTCAATCAAATGTTCTGGTTCTATCCTTTTAGTTTCAGTGTTTTTTATTTCCGAAGAAATTTTATTTATTTCTGCTTTAACATCTTTGGTATTATTATCATTGTTTTTTATAAAGTTTCCGCTTGATATAGTTTTTTCTAATCTATTAAGCCTTGATAAAATAACTTCACTAGAAGTATCATACTCTATTTTACACATTTTTATTACTGCAAGTTCCAAATATATTCTGCTCTGCTTGCACCATTTTGATTGTTCTTCAGCTTCTTGAACTATCCTTATAAATCTCATTATCTCTTCAATTCTTATCTTTTCTCCTTGAGATTTTATAAGCTTTATATTTTCTATAGACATATCAAGAACATCATCTGAATTTTTACTTATTTTAACCATCATAAGATTTCTCATATGAGTAACTAAGTCTCTCATAAAAATATTAATATCTTTGCCGCTATTAACTATTTCATCTATAGTTTTCATGCATACTTCAACATTTTTATCTATCAATGCCTCTGTTATTTTAATTAGATGTTCATTGGTAACAAGTCCAAGCATATTAATTAAATCATCATACTGAACTTTTCCACCACCTGTAGAAATAGCTTGATCTAGAATACTTAATGCATCTCTCATTGCACCATCAGACATTCTAGCAACAAGATTTAAACTCCTATCATCAGCGAAAACCCCTTGCTCAGTAACTATTTTCCTTAAAAGTTCAAACATTTCATCTTTATTTATTCTTTTAAAGTCAAACCTTTGACATCTAGAAAGTATAGTAATTGGTAGCTTTTGAGCATCTGTAGTAGCTAATATAAAAATAACATTTTTAGGAGGTTCTTCCAAAGTTTTTAGAAAAGCATTAACAGCACCTATTGAAAGCATATGAACTTCATCAATTATAAAAACCTTATATTTTGCTTCCTGAGGTGGGTACTGTACATCATCTATTATGTTTCTTATATCATCTACTCCATTATGGGATGCCGCATCAAGTTCAGTAACATCGATAGCGATTCCTGCATTAATTTTTTTGCACATATCACATTCATTGCAAGGTTCTCCATCTCTAGGATTTAAACAATTTACTGCCCTTGCTAGTATTTTTGCTGTAGATGTTTTACCTGTACCTCTTGTGCCACATAAAAGGTAAGCGTGTGCTATTCTATTGTTATTAACTTGATTTCTTAAAGTTACAGTAACATGTTTTTGTCCAACAACCTCATGAAAAACTTTTGGTCTCCATTCTCTATATAAAGCTGTATATCCCAATTTTTCACCTTCTTTTAATATTACGCACTAACTCTTAAGCTTAAATAGATAAAAAGTGAACCGCATTATATATTAATTGACATTTGACAATGGACAATTGACAATGATGGTGGATTTTCCTACGCTTAGCTACGGAAAATCTAAAAATAATAATTTGTAGTTTTTCTGACTGAAAGGAAGAAAAATGTCCTTCATTGTCAATTCTCAATTGTCCATTGTCAATTAAATCTTACTGCGGTTTTCTTTATAACGATTTTTAAAAGTAACTTAGTTCGTAATATTTTTCTATTATTCCTTAACTTTATTATATAAAACTACTCCTGATTTGTATACAAATTAACCAAACAAAAAAGATGCTATAAAAGCATCTTCAGTTCTTCTTTGTTATTAAATGCCGTGCACCTTGCTTCGACTATAGCCTATAAGCGTTACCTATACAGTTAACTCAAACTAGGTTTCCCCACGGCACACAGAAGTGTTCACTTATCGCTGCTTCCTTCCGGACCTGACGAGGTTCATGAATTTCTGTTGCGTGGGACCCAGCTCTCAACATCACTTATATAGGTCAGACCTTACAAGTTATAGCCTTGGCAAGGAATTCAACCCTGCTATAGCGGATTGCAGGTTACAAGGCACCGCTGACTCCCCATCTAGCACGACAAAGGTTTAATGGCGGAGAAAGGGGGATTCGAACCCCCGGTTGAGTTTCCCCAACACACGCTTTCCAGGCGTGCTCCTTAAACCGCTCGGACATCTCTCCATACCTACAAGCTTTATGTACTTATGCTTTGTTATTATCGCCGTACACCTAAGCATTTGTTATTAGATACGAATAACATTATATCTTTTTAATTGATAATAGTCAAGTAGTAAATTTTAGCCAATATTATAAATCAAATACCATTTTATGTGAAGTTATAAGCACATCTCTATCCCTAAATAGTTTTATTATTAACATAATCTATAAATATCATTATCAACATATCTTTTGTATATGAATACGCTTATACTATTTTGAAAAATCATAAATTAAGTAATTTTCTTCTTTTATCTTATAATTAGTTCACCGTATTTTCCGAACTATTATTTGAATTTGGTTTTTCTGTATTATTTTCAGCCGAATAATTATTAATTGTATTATTACTATAATTTTTAGGTATAGTATTTGTAACAATATTATTAGTTCTATTAGCTATATTGTTTTCAGCTGAAACATTTGATGTATTGCTTGTACAATTAATAGTAGTGTCATTAGACGTATTGTCAATTTGCTTATCCTGTGATTCTTTATTTTTAGCCTTTACAGATGATTTTTGAGCTTTATTATATATTGATTTATAATTATTTTGATTTTTTGTTATATTATCCTTTGAATAATTTTGGGTTATATTTTCAGATTTATTTACCAACAAACTAGCTTCATTATTTGAAATAGAACTTTCTGCTGTTGGTGGTAAATAAAAAAAATATTTATAACCGCATATTGAAGTTATCATCAAAAATATTAATGTTATTATAATTTTACTGTATTTAATATTAATCTTTTTAAATAGTATTATAACTTCAGCTTTAAAACTTGATATATTATTTATAAATTCAATAAGTGTTCCCTTTGATTTCTTCTCTGAATCTATTTGCTTAAATCTTTCAGGTGATCTAATTGAAACAACAGGCATTTTATTTATATAATTTTCCCTTTCTAAATATACTGTAACTGTAAATTCATCTCCTTTGCTTAGAAAAGGAATGTAGTAATCCAAACTATTATCTTTTATGATAGCTTCAAATTTTAAACCTCTTGTAATAATAGCATTTGTACTTTTAAGAGTTGTATGTGCTTCATGTATATTTATACTCAATTCATGAATTGTTTTATTTGAGAGATTACATATGCAAATTACATATGTAACATATCTTTTTTTATTTATATAAATATCTATGCCCTTTTGTATAATGCACAATATTTTAGGTGCTAGGCCTTTGTAGTAATCTAATAATAATCCAGATATAAATGATATTATTATTGTCACTATGGCCGTTTTTATAATATTAAGCATACATTTCTCCTTTCTCAAATACATTTTTTTCCATATAATGATATTGTAATTTACTAAGAAAGTTATGTCAAACTTCAAATAATATTCATGTAAATATTATTGCTTATTCTTAGAAATAATGTTATGCTAAACTAGTCCGTTTACGGACTAATTAAATTGGAGATGATTTTTATATGGAATGGCTTTTTCTATTTCTTGCGATCTCATTTGAAATTGCAGCAACCACTTTTATGAAATTATCCTATGGTTTTACAAAACTTTTTCCTACTATTGGTACTTTTTTAGGCTATATATTTTGTTTTACTTTTTTATCCATTGCACTAAAGAAATTAGACATAAGCATTGCTTATGCCATCTGGTCAGCTGTTGGAATAGTTGTCATATCTACAATTGGAGTATTTGTTTTTAAAGAAAATTTTAATCCACTAAAAATATTATCTATGTTTTTAATAGTCTTAGGAGTTATAGGACTAAATTTAAGTGGAATAAATCATTAATAAAGGAGAACCTATGGATAACAAAATTATGAAACAAATTAATAGTTATTATAACTCATGGTTTGAAATAAACAACATATATGCTTTATGGTCTAAGATGCATGGAATTGAAGATAGTACCTTATTTGTATTACATGAAATATATTACTCAAAAACTTCTTTAACTCAAAGTGAAATATGTAAAAAGCTTCTTTATCCAAAACAAACCATATCTCAAATACTAGCCTCACTTGAAAAAAATGATTATATTACTAAAGAGCAAAATGAAAATGACCGTAGAAATAAATTTATTAAATTAACTGACAATGGAAACCGCTTCGCAAGTTCTATCCTTCATCAGTTAAAAGCAGCTGAATGTGAAGCCTTCATTCAGCTGTCAGAAAAGCAGAGAGAAAACTTAATTGAAAGCTTCAAATTACTAACTGAAGTATTGAGTAAAAATCTCACTAAAGAATTAAAGCGAAACAGCTTTAAAGATTAAAAATATTTCGAGTTAAATAGCCCCAAAAATGTAATAAAATATAGTATAATAGTATTAGAAATACGTTGATTTCACTACATTTTTGGAGGTTAATAATGGAAAAAATAACAA